>JAAYXX010000196.1 GCA_012515695.1 Chloroflexota bacterium | reverse complement strand
TTCCGGGTACGCTCTGGCCGTGGCTGATCGCGCTCCTGGGCAGCCTGCGAATGCTCATGGGCTTGGGACTGCTACCCTCCCTTGGGGAAGTGTGTACCACCCGGCTGATCCCGCTGCTCGCTCATCCTGTGCTGGAGCAGTCCGTGTATCGCTGGACGGGCTGGTCTGGGCAGGAGGTGGTCGCATCCGTCCTCAGAAGTTGGACGAGGATGAGCGTTGCCACGCAGGATACGCTTATCCTGGCCATAGCGTTGTCTCTATTGCTGGCGTTATTCTTTGGAGTGGCGATTCTCTACATCGGTTGGGTGGTGTGCTGGTCAGCCACAACCCCCTCATACCCCAAAAGGAGTTAAGTATCATGGAGTACGGACGAATTCTCAAACGCGCATGGAGCTTAGTCTGGCGCTACAAGATTCTGTGGATCTTGGGCATCGCGGCGGTCATCTTTAGCGGGAATGGGGGAATCCCCAACCTTCAGTATCGGTTGAGCGCTAGCGACTTTCAGGGGTGGCAGAACCTCCCCTGGGGGTTCCCTGGCCTGCAGAACCGGTTCATACCGCGCCTTCCCGACTCCGGCGCCTTGGCGATCATTGCGCTGATCGCCATCTTGTTCGGGCTGGTGCTGGCGGTAGTTAGCGTCATCGTGCGCTACACGAGCATCGGCGGGATGATCCACATCGTGAACGAGGTAGAGGAAACGGCGGACACGTCCTTGCGCTCCGGTGTGCGGAAAGGCTGGTCACAGCTTCTGCGGCTGTTTGTCATTGACCTGCTGATCGGCGTGGGCACGCTCATCGTGACGATCGCGCTGATTATCGTGTTCCTCATCGGCCTGGCTATCGTCATCGTTCCCGCCGTCCTGATCTTTCAGACAGGGGAAGCCTGGGCTGCTCTGGGGATCATCTGGATCATCGGGACGGGGTTGGTCTGGCTGCTGCTGCTCGTCGCTGTAGCCATTGTGATGTCCTTTGCGGTCACACTGCTGCGCGAGTTTGCCTTCCGCTTCTCCGTGCTAGAGGGGCGGGACATATTCAAGTCCATCGGTGATGCCTATACCTTCACCCGCAAGAACCTGCGGCAAGTGGGGCTGATGTGGCTGATCCTGCTGGGCATCAACCTCGCGCTGTCCATCATCGCTACCCCTCTAATCATCCTGGTAAGCGTGTTGTTCGGCGTGATTGTTGCAGTCACGATGAACGCCGGTATGAACCAGTCGCTGGCGCTGTTGATCTTTGGCGTGCCGCTCTTGCTGCTGGTGATCGCTGTCGCCGCCCTGGTGGGGGGCGTTTACACAGCCTTTGTGTCGAGTATCTGGACTCTGACCTTCCGCGAATTGCGCCAACCGCAAGCCCCAGCGCAAGCGCAAATAGAAGCGCCCGCCGTCGAGTAACCCTGCCGGGCGCACCGAACGCACAATGCAAAAAGCCTCTGCGGGATTTCCCCGCAGAGGCTTTTCCATTCGCCAGAGCTACCAAACCCCAAACCTGGTTCAAGGGCGGACAGGTAGCCACTAATTGGACCACCGGCTTCCGGCATGATTGTAAGCGCCAAGGATGGCGGCGGTCCAATCCTCTTCCAGGGGGAGACCTCTCAGGCCACTCGCGCCCCGCTCACCCGCTGCAACATCTCGGCGGCGCTCTGTCGGGTAGCGTCCGTCAGGTTGCCGCCCAACATCACGGCCAGCTCTTCCACACGCTCGGCAGCAGATAGCTCTTGCACCCGCGAAATGGTGCGCCCGTCAATCACCTGCTTGCTGACCCGGAAATGCTTGTCGCCATAGCAGGCCATCTGGGCCAGGTGCGTCACGCAAAATACCTGGTGCGTCTGCGCCAGCGTAGCCAGCTTGTGCCCCACAATATCCCCCGTGCGCCCGCCGACGCCCGTATCAATCTCGTCGAAAATCAGAGTCGGCACAGTGTCAATGGCAGACAGGGTATTCTTCATCGCCAGCATAATGCGCGACGTCTCGCCGCCAGAGGCAATCTTGACCAGCGGCTTGGGTTCTTCCCCCGGGTTGGGCGCAATGAGAAACTCGACCCGGTCAAACCCCTGCGCGTCGAACGCATAGCGCACGCCATCCACCTCCGCGCCATCTGCGCCTTCATCCCAGTGCATATCCACCGCAAAGCGGGCGTCCTTCATGTTGAGTTCGTCCAGGTGCGCTTCGATCTCGGCGGACAGTTCAGCCGCGGCCCGGCGGCGCGCCTCGCTCAAGCGGCTGCCAGCCCCGGCGATCTCCTGAAGCAACTGCCGCTCGGCGGCCTCTAGTTCCTCGATGCGCTCGCCGCTATGGCTAATGCGCGCCAGTTCGGCCCGCGCCTTCTCGGCGTAGGCTAACACATCAGCAATGGAATCGCCATACTTGCGTTGCAGACTGTGTAAAAGGTCCACCCGTTCTTCGATGGCATCCAGCCGTTGCGGATCAAACTCGACCCCTTCGCGGTAGCTGCGCATCGTCCGGGCGACGTCTTCCAGTTGGTACAGGGCGTTCTCGACAACCTCGCACTGCTCCTTCAGCGAGTCGTCCAGCCTGGACAACTCGCCCAGGTTGGACGCCACTTCGCCCAGCAGGTCGAGAATCGGCTGCCGCGCCTTTTCCCCTCCGGCCAGATATTCATACGCCTCGACGGCCAGCCGCTGGATTTTCTCCGCGTTCGCCAACAGCCTCCGCTCGCGGTCCAGCGCGGCCTCTTCATCGGGCTGCAACTTGGCCGCGTCAATCTCCTCCACCTGATAAGTGAGCAGATCAATGCGCCGGGCCAGCTCGCGCTCGTCCTGGCGCAGAGAGCGCAGCTCGCGCCGAATCCCCTGCAACTGCCCCACGAGCGCGGCAAACTCTTGGCGTTGCGGCCACAGCCCGCCAAAGCTATCCAAATAATCCACGTGGCGGCGCACCTGCAACAACGACAGGTGATCGCCCTGCCCGTGAATGTCTATCAGGTGGTGGCCCACCCTTTCCAGCACGCCCAATGGCACCGTCCGGCCATTGATCCGGCAGGTATTGCGCTTCCCACGCGAGATTTCGCGGCGCAGGATCAACTCGCCCGACTCGTCGAACAAGTCGTAATCCGCCAGGTCCGTCTTGAGCGTCTCTAGCACTTGCGGCGACAGGGCAAACACCCCTTCCACCGCGGCGACATCACACCCCGTGCGGATTAGCTCCGTCGAGGCGCGTCCCCCCAACAGCAGGTTCACCGCGTCAATGATGATAGACTTGCCCGCGCCAGTCTCGCCGGTCAGCACGTTGAACCCCGATCCAAACTGTAGAGCCAGCGATTCAATAATCGCAATGTTGGATATATTCAATTCGAGGAGCAAGGTACCCTCCGACCTAGTTCAACCGGGCCACAGCCGCACCTATGGCCAGCACTACATAGAGCAAACTGCCCAGATTCAACAGTGTGCGAAGATACAACATGGGATTCGTGGGCAGGCCGCCCGCCGATATCGCCACCCAGATCACGGGGCCAGCGAACGCCCCCAGGCCAATCGCCACCGCCGTGATAATCTGCAAGATGCGCCCGCGCTTGCGGGTAGTCCGGTTCACGGCCTCGGCAATCAGCCCGCCAATGGGCGCCGCCAGGAAAAACGCCAGCCACATCCCCAGCCGGGCGACAATGGCCCCCGCCACCAGCGAGACCGCCAGAGCGACCAACGCGCCCACCACATAATGCTGCGGACGCAGCACATACAGCGGCGAGCGCCCCACCTGCGCGCACTTGGGACAGCGCAACCCCACCGGCGTGCGGACGGCGCATTTGGTGCAGATGGGGTCCAGGCAACGGCTACACCGAATGAGCGTCTCGCGCTTGGGGTGATTCACGCAATACATGACGGTGTCGGAGTCTATTCTTTCGGGCGCTGATCCGGCCATCGTAGCCTCCGCAAGACCGTCTCGTAGAACGAGCCATCCCCGCCAAAGCGCACAAACCGGGCGCTGAACTCGCTGGCAGAGTGGCGCACCTGGTCGCCCGGATCGAGCAGGCTATCCACCTGCCCGTCCACCGTGACAATGGCCCCCTCGCCTCTGATCAGCCGCAGACAGAGGGTGCGTGTGGGCGGAATCACTACAGCATGAGCCAGCGAAAGGTGCGGCGCCACGGGCGTAAGGGTGATGCAATCCAGGTCGGGCGCGATAATCGGCCCCCCGGCAGCCAGGCAATACGCCGTGCTGCCCGTCGGTGTAGAGACGATGACACCGTCCGCCACCTGGGTCATCACATGATACCCGTCTACTTCTACGGAAACATGCACCTTGCGCGAAGTGATACCTCGCCCCAGAAACACGTCATTGACGGCTTCGGTTTCGAGCACCGTCTTGCCATCACGGCGCAGCTCCATATGCAACATCATGCGATCTTCGATTGTATATTTGCCATCCAGCACGGCGGTCACCGCCGCCTCCACGTCTGTAGGTTCCACTTCAGCCAGAAAACCCAGCGTGCCCAGGTTGACTCCCAATAACGGAACCCCAAAAGCTGACACGTTGCGCGTCGCTCGTACAATCGTGCCATCGCCGCCCAGAGTCAGCAGCATGTCGAGATCGGGCGCTACTGCGCGCAGGGCTTGCTCGTCGCGCACATCCCCGCGCCAGACCGACACGCCGCGTTCGTCGAACATGGTAGAGACCTCGTCGGCAAGCTCTGCTGAATCTGGCCGGAGCGGGTAGAACAAGATGCCTATCGTATTTATGCCTGACTTGACCACAGCCTGCTCTTCACGATTTCTACTATGTCTGCCTGGTTGATCTGCTCTTGCGGCATATCTTTATTCATCGCTTGTAAAACGACCTGTCCGGCAGCCAACTCGTTCTCTCCCAGAATCAACGTATAGGGCACGTCGGCCCGGTCTGCGCTACGCAGTTGCGCGCGCAAGCTCCGGTCGCCAAAGAACATCACGGCGCGCAGCCCCGCTTCGCGCAGGCTGGTCAGCAGTTGCAGCGCACGCTCTTTGGCTGGCTCGCCAAGATAGGCGATTGCCACTTGTGGAGTGGGCAGCCCAGGCACCTGAATGCCTTGCTGCTTCATCGTCAGCACGATGCGCTCCATCCCAGAGCCAAAGCCGATGGCCGGTGTCGGGCTGCCGCCCAATTCCTCAGCCAGCCCATCATAGCGGCCACCGCCGCAGATGGCGCTCTGCGCGCCGATCCCCTCGGCCCACACCTCGAACACCGTCTTGGTGTAATAGTCCAACCCACGCACCAGCCGGTGGTTGACGGTGTACGGGCGCTCCAGCGCATCCAGATAGCGCCGTACCGCGGCAAAGTGTTCGGCGCATTCGGCGCACAGGTAATCCTCGATGTGCGGAGCCTTCTCAATAAGGCGCTGGCAGGTTTCTACCTTGCAGTCCAGCAGCCGCAAGGGATTGCGCTCTAGCCGCCGCTTGCAGTCCGGGCAGATTTCCTCTTCATGCTGTCGGTAATATCCCACCAGCACTTCCAGATACCCCGGCCTACACTTGGGGCAGCCGGTACTGTTCAACTGGAAATTCAGGTTCTTGAAGCCCAGGTTGGAGAACAACTGCCAGGCCACCGACATG
>JAAYXX010000195.1 GCA_012515695.1 Chloroflexota bacterium | reverse complement strand
GAAACTGCACCAACGTTTGCGTCGCCATGCATGGCGCACCTGCCTTCGCAGGCTGATCTGCAGTCGCCGAAGGGCGACGCGCCAACTAGTTGGCGATGCAACGGTTGCCGCGGCTTCAACCGCCCGTCGCAATGCGCCGGGCGCGCTGGCGGCAATTGTCAGCGCGCCCGGTCTGGTGACGTTAGGCGAGCTGTACCACCGCCACGCCGTAACGATCCAGCGTGAGGGTATGGCCCGTCTCGGTTTGGGTGAGCAGTTCCATCTGTCCGGCGGGCACTGTCACCGTCTGGGGCTGCTCGGTGTGATTGATCAGGAAAAGCAGCCGCCTGCCGTTCCCCTCGCGGATGGAGGCTTCTACCCCGGCGGGCGGCTTGACCACCGCCGCTATACCGGCGCGCTCGAGCAATTCGGCGATCAGCGCATCGTAAAAGCCTGGCTCCTGGATGACCGTTCCCAGAAAGTACCCCCAGCCCTGGCCGTAGCGGTTGCGCGTCAGGGCGGCATAGGGCTGCATATGCCATTCGCCGTAGCGGGCCAGCGTCTCCGCCGTCTGCGGCTGCACCCACTCGGCGGTCTGGGCGGCGGTGTAGCTCCCGCTCAACGCGCCCAGCCCCAGCACCTTGTAGGTAATGCTCTGGGTCTCATCCCCTTGGCCGAGCGACTCGTATTCCTCGATGGCGATGCCCAGCGCGTCGGACAGCAGGCCGGGCAGCGTGCGGGCGTGGCACAGATTGGTTTCATCCTTGACGCCAAAGCGGCTATCTGCCAGCAGCACACCGCCATTCTGGACGTATTGCCGCAATGATTCGGCTACCCGGTCGGGGAGCACGTACAGATCGGGGGCCAGCACGACGCGGTAGGGGCTGAGGTCGTCGGTGGAGCGGATGAAATCCACGTTGACGCCTGCGCGGAAAAGCGCCTGATACAGCCGGTCCATTGCTGCGTGGTAGGTGTTGCCCGCGTAACCCGGCTGAATACGCACGGCCCAAATGCTGTCATAGTCATAGATGATCGCCACCGAGGGCTTGACGGTGGTGCCCTCCAGCGCGGCGCTCAGGCCGTGCAGGTCGGTAGCGGTCTGCGCGCATTCCTTGTAGCGGCGCAGGCCCTTGCCGTCGTGGCCCAGGATGCCGTGCCAGTATTGCTCGCGCCCGGCGGTGCAGGCTCGCCAGCGGAACCAAACCACCGCGTCGGCTCCGTGGGCCACCTGCTGAAAGGCCACCTTGCGGATTTCGCCGGGGCGTGGGTTGCGGCCATACGCCCCCCAGCCGCCCGGCCCAGAGGTCTGCTCCATGATCCAAAAGTTTTTCTTTTTCAGCCCGCGCATCACGTCGGCGGCCTCTGAGGCGAGATAGGGCACGGAGGGCGGCCCCCATACTGGATAGTTATCCCAACTCACGTGGTCCAGGTCTTCCGCCAGATCGTAATAGTCTAGCTCGTGGAATAGCCCCATAAAGTTGTGGGTGACGAAATGCTGCGGGCAGACCTCGCGCAGAATACGCACTTGATCCCGCTGAAAGCGCACGTTCAGCCAGGAGCCGAACCGCTGCCAGTCCAGGCAGGCGCTGGGGTTGTGCGTGCTGGGGTCTACGGGGATGATGATTTCGCCCCACGTGCGATACAGATGCCCCCAAAAGTGCGTGCCCCAGGCCCGGTTTAGCTCGTCCAGTGAGCCGTATTTGGCGCGCAGCCAGTCCTGAAACGCGCTGCGGCATGTGTCGCAATAGCAGACTGGGCCGCCGAACTCGTTGTCTGTCTGCCAGCCGATCACGTTGGGCGCGTCGCGGAAATGCTCCGCCATCGCCCGCGTGATGCGCTCGGATAGGAGACGATACGCGCCGGACGTAAAGCAGTTGTTTTTGCGCACGCCCCAGACGATGCGTGTGCCGTCCTGCTGCATGGCGAGCGTTTCGGGGTATTTGCGGGCTATCCATGCGGGCATGACCGCCGTGGGCGTGCACAACACCGCCCGAATGCCGTGGCGGTCCAGCGTTTCCAGCGCCTCATCCAGCCAGCCAAACTCGAACGTCCCCTCTTGCGGCTCCATATTGATCCAGGCGAACTCGGCCAGGCGCACGATATTGAAACCTGCCTCTTGCATCATGCGGGCATCGGTTTCCCAGCGCTCCCGCGGCCAGTGTTCGGGGTAATAATCTGCGCCGATATACATAACCTACCTCCTGTGTGTTGTATGGCTTACTTCAGAACTGGTTTTTGTTCAAGGAAATGTCTTCGCGGGTCAGCGTCGTCATAAAGCCCTCGGCCCGCGCCGGGTCGGTGAACTCGGACCCGCTCATGATGACGAATAAAAAGCCGCGCCCGCCCAGGTTGCGGACGACGTGCCGCGCCCCGTCGGGGGTGGTGTAAATCTGGCATAGCTTGCCGCCGTCGCGGATGCGCTTGAGCAGGTCTAGCCATTCGTGGGGTGGCGGGTTGCCATCGCCGGGTATCCACTGAATGCCCCGCAGCCGGGGGATGGAGAGCAGCAAGTCCAGGTGAGGGATTTCGCCGGGGCCGTCCAGGTGATAGAAGCCGTGATCCAGGTGATCGCAGCAGGCCGTCAGATCGGGCAGGACAAACCGCTCGAACATGGCCGGGGAGATCATGTAGGAAAAGTCGCACTGTAGCATATAGGTGGTTCCCGGCGACCAGAGGGGCGTCCAGCAGCTTGTGCCCCGGCAGGCGGGCCGTATGATAGCGTCTAGCTCGTCATAATAGCGGAGCCAAAGCTGGGTAAGGCGGGCCGCCTGTCGCTCCACCTGCTCCGGCTGGTCGGCCACGTCGAACAGCAGCTTTTGCGTGCCGCGAAACGAGGCCAGCAGGTCCAGGTTGCCGCCCAGGTCGGTGTGGCTAACGGCCACCGCCGCCCCAAAGCGCTCTACCGCCGCCATCGTGATCGCTTGGACGCGCTGCCACCAAACGTTGTCGGGATCATAGGCAAAGTCCAGTTCGGCGAGTGTGGCGTCGCGCGGGGGCGAGAACCAGACCGTCTCCAATGGCTCGGTCACGCTGTGGACGGTAGCGCCCAGGAAACCGGCCACAATCCCCGGCCCGAAATCCATCCACCACCAGGGGAAGGCGTCGGCGTAATATCGCTTGTGGCTGAGGTATCGCTCATAGATATCTACCACCTGCTCTGCGGGCATTTCCAGGGGGTAGTTGCTCAACTTGCCATATATCTGTTCGGGGAAGGGTTCGGTGGCGTCCAGGTAGACCAGGGGGCGCGGCAGTTCCCCGGCCCACCAGGCGATGTTGTCGCGCTGGACTCGCTCCCAGTCTGCGTCGGTAAAGTGGATGTTGGGCATGAGACCTCCTTGAAAGGATGCTGCGTGCTGGAAGGGACGGCAGCATTATAGCGCGGCGCGGGCCTGAGGCAAAGCGGCGGGCAGCAGGTACTCCATACACTCGCAGAATCGCCCCTGGAGACATCGGGCGGGGAGGGTTGGCCCAGTTCGGGCGGCGATCTGGCCTTGGCGCTTCTCCTCTTGACACCTCCCCGCCCCGGCATGATAATCCCCCCGATGCGGGGATTTGCCCCGCGTGATGGATAAGGAGGATCAAGAGGAGGAACTGGCAAAGCGGCTGGTGCCCGCCTGATGGAGTGCTGTCCTGGCGGCAGCCCAGCCCTCGCAAATGGGGGAATGTGGATGAAGCAAGTGACTTTTGATGGCGAGTTCACCCGCGCCGATTTGCGCCGTGCCTATATCCTGCATTACAAGTCCGGCATTCTGGCGGTGAT
>JAAYXX010000194.1 GCA_012515695.1 Chloroflexota bacterium | reverse complement strand
TATTGAGCTGACGCAAGGCGAACTGGAGAACACGAACCTGCCTCTGCCGGAAGTGGTCGAGTTACAGAGCGAGTTGGAGAGCAGGCAAGCGTCGCTGGATGCGCTGACGACGCTCGAATCTTCTATTACGGCGGCCCGATTTGACTGGCCCGGCATCATGCGGGCGATGGGCAACTATGATCCGTCTCGGTTGAGCCTGGCTTCCTTCGATCAGGAGGGGCGGCGGATTACGGTGTATGGCACTGCCGCTGACGACCTGGCGGTCTCGGCGTATGCGCGCAGCCTGGAGGCTTCTGGGATGTTCTCGCGGGTCGAGATTCAGTCGATGAAGGTGGTCAATGTGCCGTTTGCGGGCATGCAGGCCGAGGACCCGAGCGGCGGGATCATCGCTGTCACTCCCACGCCCACCGCGACTGCTGTGCCGGGGGATGCCTATGAGCCGGACAACGTGGACCCAAGGAGCATCTTCCCGGGGCAGCCGCAGGCGCACACCTTTTGGCCGGATGGCGACATCGATAGGGTCAAGTTGCTGGCCAAGGCTGGGCGGTATTACCGCATCTCGACGTCCAAGCTGGCGCCAGGGGTAGACACGGTGGTGGTGGTGAGCGTAGGGGGCCGCTATTACCAGGGCGATGACCGGAAACCGGGCGACCTGTCCACAGAGGTGGTCTTTTGCGCCGACGGGAGCCAGGACACAGAAGCCCTGATCGAAGTGACCAATCGGGGGGAGTATGGGCCGGATAAGGGCTACCAGTTGTCCGTTGACGAGGTGATCCCGACGCCCACGATGGTGCCGACCATGATGCCGACGCACGCCCTGCCCACGGCGACCCACATCCCCCCGACGGTGTTTGTGCCAACGGCGACGCACGCGCCCACGGCGCTACCCAGCCAGACACCTCTGCCGACGGTCACAACCATGCCGACGGCTACGCCCACGCTAACACTGGCGCCCACGTCCGAGCCGCTCCCTGAACTGAGCGACGCATACGAGCCTGACGAGCATTCCCCTGCGCCGATCTCTATTGGGGAGCGACAACGCCACTCCTTTCATGATGAGGACGACGTAGTAGACTGTGTCCAGTTTACTGCCAGCGGGGCGGCCACTTATCGCGTACGCACGTTTGACCTGGTCCCAGGGGTGCGAACGAGCTTGTTGGTAAAAGCTGGATCAGCTGTCTATGTTGATGATGATGATGGGAATGGCGATGGCTCGTCAGAGGTCGTCTTTACGGTGGGGGCTGGGGAAACGCCGAATGTGGTGGTAAGTGTCTACAATTCGAGTCGGCGTCCGTTCTATGGCCCTGCGATGGAATACTGGCTTGAAGTAGTAAAAGTCGAGCCGACGCTCGAACCTACCGCCGGGTCTGAGAGTAAGGTTGCCGGGTGGCGACGAGCGCCGGGGCTGGCTGCGGTGCGCTACCCGGCGGGCGAGGACAAGGCTGGCGGGGCGCGGCTGCAGGGGCAGACTGGCACGGAACCAGGCGCGCCGGAGCAGACGCCCGTCTATGGCAAGTCTGTCGAGTTTGTGATCATTTTGGAGCCACGATCATGATGAATACTGGCGTGTCGTTGCAATCGCTGCTTCGGCTGTTGCCCAAGGGCAAGGCGCTTACGCGGCTGCTGGCGATAGGGGCGGTTCTTTTGGTGGGGATGGGCTGCCTGATGTTTGTAACGCTGGTCGTGATGCCCAAGGTAAAGGCGATGGACGAAAAGGTCGCCGCGCTGACGGCAGCCAAGCGGGACCTTGTGGATGCTGAGGAAAAGCGCGAGCAAGAGCTGGAGCAGTTGCAGGTCAACAGGGTCAAGGTGGAAGATGCGTTGGAAGAAAAGCTGGGCATCTTTATGAGCAAGGCCCAGGCTGCAACTGCTGTGGACAGGCTCTACCTGTATGCCAGCAAGGTCGGGGTGGAGATCAGCGATTTACAGAGCATACCCGGCCCCAAGCCGGGCAAGGGCCTCGATTTTGAGGCAGAGGCCTTTCGCGTGATAGCGCGGGGCAGCCTGCCCGGCCTGATGGATTTTATCGAGCAGATACAAGAAACGCAGGTATACAAGGCTTTTCTGCTGACGAACGTGCAGGTGGCAGAGGCGGGCGGGGCTGGCGGGCATGTGTTGACGATGGATGTCACGCTATATATGCACGCCAGCGCCACCGGCGAGCCGCTGATTGGGCTGCCCTCGGCGGGACTGGCGCCCACCTCGGCAGAGGCCGCCATGCTGGAGCCGCGAGAAGCAGCCCCGGCAGACCCACAGGCCGCGCCCACGCCGCACCCGTATCTGGTCAAGCCCGCCGATTGGCCTGACGAATGGCCCTGGCCTCCTGAGGCGCAGAACACGGACAAAGTGCTTTATACGGTGGTGGAAGGCGATACGCTGGCTGCCATTGCAGAGCGGTTTGGCACGACCATCGGCACGCTGATGGACATGAACCAGCTTACCGACACGCATATCGAAGCCGGTCAGCAGTTGCGCGTGCCCTGACAGGCCGGCGCTGGGGGCTAGAGGGACACGTCCGGGCGGGGGGCGACGCCCGTTTGGGGGAGGGCGTCCGCAATCTCGGCCAGCGTGCGGCCATCTTCGGGGTGGCGGAAGTCAGGCTCCAGGTCGGCCAGGGGTCGGGCGATGTGGGCGTATTGGAGCAGGTCCGGATCGGGGATGTGCCGACTGTCCAGATCGAGCACCTGATCGCCGAACAGGGTGATATCCAGGTCAATCGTGCGGGGCGCGTACTTGTTCGGGCGGCGCTCTCGCCCCAGTTCCTCTTCGATGGGACGCAGTACGCAGTTCTTGAGCGTGGCGGCGTCGAGGTCCGTTTCGATCAGCGCCGCCGCGTTGAAAAAGCGGGGCTGGTCTGGCGTTGGCTTGCCGTCTGGGCCGATGGGGCGCGTCTCATAGACCGGCGACACGGCCAGCACCCGGCTGCGCTCCCGCAGTCGCTCCACGGCTTGCTGAAGGTGCTGCCTGGGGCGGATGTTGGACCCCAGGCTGATCAAGACGCGGGTCATTGTGCGGCATCTGTGCGCGCGCGCAGAATCTCGACGCCCACAGAGCGCGCAAAGCGCACCGCGCCGGGCTTTTCCACGCGCACGCGCACCTGCGCCACGCGCGTGTCTTGCAAGCACGCGCGGGCGATAGCCTCCGCCAGCGCCTCTACCAGGTAATAGCTGGACTGCTCGGCCAGGGCGGTGATCTGCCGGGCGAGCGCGGAATAGTCCACCGCGTCTTGCAGATTATCCGATGCTCCGGCGGCCCGCGTGTCTACGTCCAGCGTCACGTTGATGAGCACATCCTGGCGATTTTTGCGCTCGTCGGGGTTCACCCCGATGATGGCGCGTACGAGCAGGTCGCGGATGAATACGTGATCGGCCATATTTTCCCCTCTAGAGATGTTCCCCGCCGGTGACGAACAGCAACTCGCCGGTAACGAAATCCGAGTCCAGCAGGTAGAGCACAGCTTTGGCGACCTCTTCCGGGGAGCCGGTGTGCCTGACGGGGATGCGTTTGGGGAGTTGGGCGAAATACTCCCGAGCGCCCTGCTCGGTGTGGCCTTCGGACGGCGGGAGGATAGCGCCGGGGGCGATGGCGTTGACCTGCACATTAGGAGCCAGCGCCAGCGCCATGCTCTTGGTCAGCGCCACCAGCCCGGCTTTAGCGGCGGTGTAGGCCATGTAGGCGACGCCGGGGCGCACAGCTCGCCAGTCGGCGATGTTGATGATGTGGGCGCGTTGGTCGGGCTGAAGCCGGCGGGCGAAAGCCTGACACAGGAAAAAAGGGGCTTTCAGGTTGATGATCAGGTGGTCATCCCAATCGGCCTCTGTCGTGTCCAGCACGCTGCCGCGCCGAAAGATGGCCGCCGAGTTGATCAGGATGTCCACATGCCCAAACGCCTCCATGCCGCGAGCGATGAGCCGCTCGGGGGTGGCGGGGTCGCGCAGGTCTCCCCCGATGGCGACGGCGCGGGGATGCTGCTCGTTCCCCATTTTCTCGATGAGCGCGACCACCTCGTGCGCCTCCTGAGCGGAGGTGTTATAGTGTACCAAGACATTGGCGCCACGTTGCGCCACAGCCAGGGCCAGGGCGCGCCCGATGCGCACCCCAGCCCCGGTGATGAGGGCTACTTTTCCCGTAATGTCCATCGTTCTCCCTTGATTCCTTATGCGATGCGTCAGAGGTCCAGTGTTCCCGCAGGCAAGACGCTCTCCCCGTCTGGCTCGCGGAGGTGCTCAATTGTAAGGAGCGTGCCCCCTACGCGCACGATTTCCTCCACGGCGAGTTCGGCATCGTGTATCTTGACGTTCACTGCGCGGGTGGCGTCGATGAGTGGGTACATATGAAAGCCCTTGTTCGCGGCGTCAATACAAGACCACTTGACGCAGTAGTCGAGCGCCAGGCCGCAGACATACACGTGCATGACCTCATATTTCAGGAGCAGTTCCTCCAGGTAATGGCCCTGATCGTCGCGGGCATGGAACCCCGAATAGGCATCTTCGTGGGGGTCCATCCCCTTAGAGAGGATGATGGCCTCCTGGGGGATGTGCATGTCGGGGTGAAAGGCGGCGCCCCAGGTGCCCTGAACGCAGTGGGGCGGCCAGGGACCGCCCTGCGTGACAAAGTGGGTGGTCTCTGGGGGGTGCCAGTCTCGCGTGTAAAAGATGGGGTGAGGATGTTCCTCGAACAGGCGGACGTATTCGTTCACGCGCGGGATGATCATATCCGCTTCAACCACGCCGAGCGCGCCGCCCGGCAGAAAATCGTTCTGCATGTCTACGACCAACAGGGCGCTATTCGATTTGATCATGGACCGCACCTCCTCTGCTCGTTGGCAAACATGGCACGTGTATAAACACAGCGCCTCTCTGACACATACGCTCTATTATCGTTCCTATTATACAATACTCTACCCCTGGGCGTCATGCTATCCGGGCCGGACTGTCTCCTGCACATAGCGGAAAACAGCAGCCAACGGGCCACCGCCGGGCACAAGGTCGGGCGGCACGGCGTAGACGGTGCCGTCGTTGAGAAAGGTGTGCGCGGCGGCGAACTCGAGCAGGTCTTCGTCGCCGGGCTGGCGCTCATCGTGGACATAGACCTCGTAGCTATTCGGGTTCATCTTGCCCCACCGGTGCAGGTCGACGGGCACAAAGATCGTGTCCACCCGCCCAAAGAAGGCTGCCCGCACGATTTCACCGATGTCGTCTGACGCCATGCCCTCGTCGCGGCCAAGCAACTGGCGAAATCGGTCGGCCGCCTCTTCGCGGGCGCGTTCCAGGCGGGGCTGCATGATCTCCCAGGCTTTTTCGTGTAGCTCTTCGGGTCGCATGTTCTCTGGGCTGCCCACGATCTCTTCATCGACGATCTTGTCGTACTCGCTGGCCTGTCGGTAGATGGGCAGCAGGTACTCTACCCCGGCGAGAACCATCGGCATGCCGTCGGTCTTGTCCCCTGCGCCACTTTCGCCGATTACCTCGCGGAGGCCATCATCCAGCGCGTCAAAGTATCGCAGGATGTGGTCTTTGTGTACGTCCATTGTATCGCTGCCCTGTCCATGAAAGACGGCTTGCTGGCCGAGGACGCCCCCGCCCCGCTCGGAAGTGACGTGCCAGCGCGTGACGACCTCGGGGTCTTCGAACTTGAGCGCTTCGGCCAGGCTTTGGGGGGTATCGCGCAGGTCCACCAGGCCCACGCTGTAGCGCGTGGCAAGGAGCAGGCGAACCTCATTCTGGCTCAGGGCCAGGATGTAAAAGCTGCCGTCGCCACTGAGCAGGGGCAGGATCGGCTTGAGGTGGAACCGGTCGCTGACCAGGTAAAATTGTCTGAATTCGAGAGGGAGCCGATAGGGGAGAAAGATGTCTTTGGAGAGGAACACAGCCAGGCCATCGCTCTGATGTTGCCAGTAGCTATTCTCCAACACCAGGTCTTGCGCCGGTTTAAGGAACTCGTCAATGCTGTGCGTGTCCATTCCCCGGTGGCGAAGTTCTTCTTCTATCTCGTTGAGGAGGTTTTTCATGCGAATGGGATTCTGGAGCACTTCGGGGCCGACCCGGTTGGTGGGCATAAAAAGCGAGACGCACGGTCCATTATGATACTGGATGAGCTGTCTCATCTCGGATTTGGGTACCAGACTCACAGGTTCTCCTTTCTATCGCTGGCCGTAGCTTTTCGCGGGGCTTGCCTACGATCGAGGACGCTCCCACGGCTTGGCCAGCTTTTCCCGGCGGCTACGGATCTGACGCTCGACGGCGCGCAGCGCCCCGCGCAATGCCGCTTCGGGGTTGGCGCCCTTTTCGTGGCCGACCACGTTGTCGGGTCGCATATAGACCACGATGCGGGCCTCGTAGATGAACGGGGTTTCTCGAATGGCGGGCCTTTCCACGGCGACAGAAGCCCCGATCATATCGGTGTGCCCCTCGGCCAGCTCCAGGAGTTGATCCCTCGTATCATCCTTGAGATAGTCTTCGACTACCGTATCTTCGCCGGTGTAGAATTCCCAATCAAACTCGTTGTCCATATCATCTCCTTTGCGGTGTATGATCGCTCGCCAGGGGAACTGCACGGGCGCTGGAGCAGGCGGTGCTGCGAGCGCGCTGCGCGTTGATGAGGGCCTGCAATTCCAGCGCGTTGGCGATGGCATAGCCCGCCTGGTCGTTGTCGAAATAGCAGTACGCGGCGAGACCTGCTTGCTCCCAGGCGCACAGGTCATTGGCCCATTGCGCCAATGCCTGCGTTGTATAGCTCCCCTGATAGGGTCCTTCAGGACCGTGTAATCTGACATATACCAGATCGCCAGTCACCTGTCGGGGTGATAGCGTATCGCCGAACTCGTAGATGCAAAAGCCGACCCGTCGCTCTGCAAGGGCCGCGTAGACCTGCGGGTCGAACCAGGTCGTGTTGCGAAACTCGAATGCGTACTGGTGATCGGCTGGCAGAGTGTTCAGAAAGGAGCGCAGCCGCTCCACGTTCCGCTTCCATTGGCCCGGCAACTGGAACAGGACAGGCCCCAGCTTGTCCCCCAGCAGGTCAATCCGGTCGAACATGCGGGCCAGTGGCTCTTGTGGGTCAATGAGATGCTTCATGTGGGTGATGTAGCGGCTGGCCTTGACGGCAAACAGGAACCCCGCCGGGGCGGCGTCGCGCCAGCCGATGACCGTTTCAGGCGCGGGCAGTCCGTAGAATGTGCTATTGACCTCCACCGAGCAGAGGCGCGCGCCATCTTGAGTGTGGCTGGCATAGTAGGCGAGCATATCCGGCTGCGAGAGGCCCGGCGGATAGAATGGCCCCTTCCAGTGTTGGTAGAGCCAGCCTGATGTGCCGACCCGGATCAATAGACTCTTTCGCGCGTCGGAACCTGCACGACCACGTTTTGTGGTTCGCCGCGCACAAAGGACTGGATATTGGACACGGTGGTATCGAGGATGCGTTGTACGGCCTCGTCGGTGAAAAAGGCGCTATGGGGGGTGATGATGACGTTACGCATACGCAGCAGCATGTGCCCGGCCAGCAGCTCTTCCAACTCGTGCCGCTCGCGATAGCCGTTGCGGAGCAACTCGGCCTCTTCGTGGATGGTTGGCTCATCGGGCAGCACGTCCAGACCCGCTGCTTTTACCTTGCCGCGAGCGAGCGCCTGCACCAGGGCGCGCACGTCCACCAGGCTGCCCCGCGCGGTGTTGATCAGCACCACGCCGTCCTTCATCTTGTTGAACTGCTCTTCTGAGAGCATGTGATGGGTTTTGGGGGTAGACGGGACGTGCAGGGTGATGATGTCAGATGTGGCGAGCAGTTCGTCCATGCTGACGTAGCGAAAGCTGAACCGCTTGGTCAGTTCGACGTTCTGCTTCACGTCAAAGGCGACGACGTCCATGCCAAAGCCGTTGGCGATGCG
>JAAYXX010000193.1 GCA_012515695.1 Chloroflexota bacterium | reverse complement strand
GCGACAAGTGGGGCTACTTCGACGCCGCCCTGCTGGCCGGGCTGGGTGTCGATGTGGATTCACACGGCAAGATGCCTGACGTGGTGCTGCACTTCACCGCGAAAAACTGGCTGCTACTGGTGGAGTCTGTCACCAGTCACGGGCCGGTCGATGGGAAGCGGCACGCCGAGCTTGCCAAGCTGTTTGCCGGATCGACTGCCGGGCTTGTCTATGTGACCGCCTTCCCGAACCGATCCATCATGGGCCGCTACCTGCCCGAAATCGCATGGGAGACGGAGGTGTGGGTGGCCGATGCGCCATCGCACCTGATCCACTTCAACGGCGTGCGCTTCCTTGGCCCGTACCCCACCGAATGAGCACAGGAGGCCAGACCATGACCACACCCACCACCGAGACAGCAAAAGAGGTGCTGCGCGGCTACGGACGCGCCAACGAGGCCGCGCTGGCGTCCCTGATGGACGTGCAAGACTGGCAGCGCATCGCCCGACAGGAGCTTGAGCGCCGGGCTACCAGCATCGTGCAGGCGCTGGATGATGCGACCCTTGAGGCCATCGCAGCGGGCACGCTCGACATGCGGGCCATGTGCCGACAGGTGGCCGACGAGATCCACCAGACCGCCTAAGCCCTCCCCTGCCCTGCCACCGAACCCCGCCGCGTGCGGGGTTTTTCATGGCCTCAAATCCTCAAAAGGTGCATTTACTCAATTCCTCAATGTGCTATACTGCGCTTGAGTAATTCCTTTTTTCCTCAAACGCTCAATAGCTCAAGGAGTGCATATGCAAGTCATTGCCGTACTGAACCAGAAGGGCGGGGCGGGTAAAACCACCATCGCCACCCACCTTGCCCGCGCCCTGCAACTCGACGGCGCAGACGTGTTGCTGGTTGATTCCGACCCGCAGGGCAGCGCCCGCGATTGGGCCGCCGTCCGCGAGGATCAACCCGTGCCCGTGGTGGGCATCGACCGGCCCACCATCGAGCGCGATCTAAAGAGCGTGGCCCGGAAAGACTTTGTTGTGATCGACGGAGCGCCGCAGGCTCACGATCTGGCCGTGTCGGCAATGAAGGCCGCCGATTGCGTGCTGATCCCGGTGCAGCCGTCGCCCTACGACATTTGGGCAACCTCTGACCTCGTGGATTTGGTCAAGCAGCGCATCGAGCTTACCGACGGCAAGCTGAAAGCGGCTTTCGTGGTCAGCCGGGCGATCAAGGGCACCAAGATTGGCGCGGAAGTCTCCGAGGCGCTGGCCGGGTACGGCCTGCCGATCCTGCAAACGCGCATCACGCAGCGCGTCATCTACCCGAGCAGCGCGGCCAGCGGCACCACGGCCATTGACCAAGAGCCGACGAGCGAGGCCGCCGAGGAAATCCGGGCGCTGGCTGAGGAAGTGCGCCGTTTCCTCAATTGCACCATTTGAGTAATTAAGGAGTAGGTGAAAATGAGTAGCGGAAAACTTGGCATGAAAGCAGGCCGCCCGAGCGCCGCGAAGGCTGGCCCTACCTTGTCCGACCTTGCCGACAAGGCCGCCACCGTCCGGGTGAATTTCGACCTCGACCGGGCCGAGCACACGAAGCTGAAGATTTACGCCGCCAAGACCGGGCGCAGCATCACGGACATTCTGCGCGAACTGGTGCGCTCACTTGATGAAAAGAGTGATTGAGTAATCACTTAACCGGCTGGGCGGGTCAAAAGCATGGACTCTAGTCCATACATTTTTGACTTGGCGAAATTTAATAATGTTGATGAAATACGGCGAGTGGGGTATAAAGCGATGGTTGAAATGGAACCGTTGAGTCTGGAGGTACTGCCGCCCTCTCATTTCAAGGCGTTTGCGAAGAACGCACCGCATGAGATCAAGGGCGCTGTCATCGAGAACACAGAGCGCGGGCTGGTGATCGTGCTGCACGTTGGCAACGAGCGGCGCATTCTCGGCCAGTACCGGGGAGGCATCCGGTTTTTTCGCTCTTTCGATGGCGCGGCGGCAGTGCTGCGGCAGCATGGCGTGCTGCACTGGACGGCGAATGCAAAGGGCTGGATTCCGCGAACTTTGGAAGCGAAGGAGCGGGGTTCGGATGGATGAAAAAGCAAAGCCCCGCGTGGCAGCGGGGCTTGGCAGGGGGCGGGACTAGTCAGGTGGCACTGGCTAGAACCCAAAGGCGCAACCTATACAGGCAACACCCAGACGTGGTTTGCATTGTAGCGCCCCACCTCTTGCCGCACAAGCGGAAAGAAGGTTATGGGACAGGCACAGCTACGACTTTTCAGCCCAGCCGATGAGGCGGGTTGCTATCACGACACAGCCCGGCAGGGCTTTTTCTCGTTGCTCATGGCGACGGGCGAGGGCAGCGGCAAGAAGCAGGACAGTTACCGGCTGTCACAGATGCCCGTGGTGCTCTCCATGCTCGACCACAGCCGGGATACCTGGCTGTCTCAGGCCGAGTTCATCAAGCCAAACCGCCGTGTCGTCAATCTGGCCCGCATCGGGCTGCTGTTCGCTGACTTGGACACCTACCGCGAGCCGTGGGCGCAGGGGCGCAGCCCCGAGCAACTGGCCGCCGCTGTCATGTTCCGCTGCTACGACGAAGGCGTGCCGCCGCCGTCGATCCTCGTTTTCTCTGGCCGTGGCGTGCAAGCAAAGTGGCTGCTGGATGGCAACTTGCCGCGTCAGGCGCTGCCGCGCTGGAATGCCTGCCAGCGTTACCTGATCGACCGTCTGGCCGGGCTGGGCGCTGATCCAGCGGCCAAGGATGCAAGCCGCGTGCTGCGGCTGGTCAATACGGTGAACAGCAAGAGCGGCGAGGTTTGCCGCGTCATCCACGTAGAACAAGGCCCGGACGGCGAGCCGATCCGGTACAACTTCGAGTATCTGGCCGAGGCGCTGCTGCCGGTGGCCCGCTGGGACATCGAGGCCGACCGCAAGGCCCGCGCCGACCGTCGCCAGTTCAAGCTGCTGCCGGGCGGCCAAACAGGCAACCTGCGCAGCCTCAACGGGCGGCAACTGGCATGGGATCGTCTGGAGGACTTGCGCACGCTGGCCGCG
>JAAYXX010000192.1 GCA_012515695.1 Chloroflexota bacterium | reverse complement strand
CTGCACACCTCCGGGCAAATCCCCCACGTGCCTATCTTTGTGGACTCGCCCCTGTCTACCAACGCCACGGAGGTCTTTAGGCTGCACCCTGAATATTACGACCAGGAAACCTACCAGTTCATGCTGAAATACCGCGACCCCTTTGGCTTTGGGCAGTTGCGCTATATCCGGCAGGTGGAGGATAGCAAGGCGCTTAACGATCAGCGCGAGCCGATGGTCATTATCAGCGCGTCGGGCATGTGCGAGGCGGGCCGCGTCTTGCACCACCTGAAGAACAACATCGAGGACCCGCGCAATACCGTGCTGTTCGTCGGGTTCCAGGCCGAGCATACCCTGGGGCGACGGATTATGGACGGCTATGAGGAAATACCCATCTTTGGAGACAAGTACCGCCTGCGCGCCACGGTCGAGTCCATTGATGGCTATAGCGCCCACGCAGACCGCGCCGAGTTGTTGGCGTACATTAACAAGCTGGACGGCCAGCGCCTACGACGGGTGTTCATCGTCCACGGCGAAGAGGAAGCCGCGTCGAGCTTGAAGCAGGGATTGGAGGAAATGGGCGTGAGAAAGGTGCGCGTGCCCGAATTGGGGGAAAGGGCGCAGATCTGAGCTTGCGCCCTGGCCTTATTGTTCGTTATCGGAGCAAGGGGTGAGCGGCTGGGGCGTGGGAACCCCTAGCGTATAGGTCGCCACATAATGCCACGAGCCGCTGGGAGGTTGGGCAGCAATCCAAATCCGCGAGACCTCGAACGTCTCGTCCAGCACGCGGTTCGCCGCGTCGCGCAAAAAATTGGATAGCTCTTGATCGCTCAACCCCAGACCCAGGGTCACATGGGGGTAATACGAGTCGACGTTCCATTCCTCGTATTGCTCGCTCTGATACGTCACACAAGCAGACGCCGCTTCCAGCAAATCATCGTGCAAGGCCATGACGCGCTCGCTGTCGGCCACGTGCAAATATACGATATTGTCTTCCTGAACCTCGAACGTGCCCAGGCCATAGACCCGCACGCGAAAGGGCTGCCAGCGCGCACAGACGTCTGCCACGCCGCACAGCGACTCGATGCTCACGCCTTCCGACAGATAGAATGGCCCCAGCAAGGTGATGTGAAATCCCATCGTGGGCTTGGTGATGCCCACCAGACCCAGGTAAGTATCTTCGATGCGTACCTCGACTTCACGAGGCAGGCGTATGATTAGGGCGTATCGTTCTCTGTCAAATTCCCGCAAAGCTGCTCTCCGCTTTGTTGCACTGTCTCATCATTCTACGAGGTTATATTGTAATCAAACCCGCATCTTGTGTCCATTATTGCGCCGCGCAAGGGTGTTTTCGGGGGCATGGGCACGCGCTACAGGCGGTTGATAATGGTTCGGTAACAGCCATTAGGATGGGCGGTTGAAACCGCAGCAACCGATTGCGTCACCAGCTTGCTGGTGCGTCCACCTTCGTGGGCTGATTTGCAGTCGCCGAAGGGCGGCGCGCCAACTTGTTGGCGATGCAATCGTTGCCGCGGTTTCAACCGCCTACGCGATGGCGCGGCGGGTTACTAATGCTGGCATCATTGGATCGCCGGCTTCCAGCCGGCATGATTGCAAGCCGCCAAGGATAGCGGCAAGTTGGCGCCACCTCCACATGGCGCGGGGATCGCTTGTCGAGTATAATGCGCTCGTTCCCTTGTATCGCCGTGAACGCAGGCAACCCGCAAAAGGCCGCGTTGCCTGGCAGCCTTTAGATCAACGAGGTGCAACATGAAAATCGCTTTGGCTTTGGGCATGTCGCCCCAAGACGCGCAATTCGCCCGCCAGTTGGGCTTGCGCTATGTGGTCAGCAACCTGCCCGCCAACCCCGTCGGGTATCTGGAACTGGACGACTTGCTGCGCGCCCGCGAGTTCTGGGCCAAGCACGACCTGTCGTTCGACGTCATCGAGAACCTGCCCGTGCCCCACTACCAAAAGGCCATGTTCGGCCTGCCGGGACGCGACGAGGAACTCGACAATGTCGCCAAGACCATCCGCAACATGGGCAAGGCGGGCATTTCGGTGCTGCAATACCAGTGGATGTTGTTGGGCGGCTTGCGTACCGAGTACAGCCCCACCGGAAGAGGCGGGGCGCGGGTTTCCCGCTTTGAGCTGGAGGTGGCCCAGCGCTCGCCCGTCGCCGCAATGGACTGGCGGCGCAACCCCGACGCGCTCATCCACGCGCCCGACCGGGAGTTGAGCAACGAGCAGGTGTGGGACAACCTGACCTACTTTTTGCAACGCCTGGTGCCAGTGGCCGAGGAAGCGGGCGTCAAACTGGCCGCCCACCCGGACGACGCGCCCATCCCCTCCTTTATGGGAGTAGCGCGCATTCTGACCAGCCTGGATGCCCTGCAACGCCTGATAGACACCGTCCCCAGCCCCAACAATGGCCTGGGCTTTTGCCAGGGAACCATCGCCACAATGGCGGGGGTGGACATGATCGAGGCCATCCACCGCTTTGGCCGCCAGAACAAGATCTTTTTCGCCCATTTCCGCAACCCACGCGGCCAGGTTCCCGACTTTGACGAGGTCTTTCCCGACGAGGGGGATACGGATATGCTGGCCGCCGTGCAAGCCTATCGTGAGGTGGGCTTTGACGGCGTGATTCGGGTGGACCACGCGCCCGGCATGGTGGACGATCCCCGCGCAGAGCGCACTTTTGCGTTTCAGGTGGGCTATTTCAAGGGCCTGGTAGACGTCGCAGAAATGCTCGACGCAGCGAAAGGCATTCCGGCCCAAAACAGCGATCAAGGGGGGAACTGAGATGCAACTGGCACTAACCCTGAACCCTTTTCAAGACGCGAATTTGCTCTTTGCGCAGCAGTTGGGCGCTAATCAGATTGTCGCTGATGTGCCAGAGTGGGATACAGCCACGTTGTCTGCGGCCTGCAACCGCATCCGGCAGTCGGGCTTGCAGGTGGCGGGCGTGGAGTGCCTGCCGCCTGCAAGGTATGCCCAGGCGATCATGGGCCAGGCCGGGCGCGACGAGGAAATCGCCGAGGTCTGCCGGATTATCGCGGACCTGGGCCAGTTGCGAGTCCCCATGTTGGGGTATCGCTGGACGCTGGCCGCAGAGGGCGATAGCGCCAGCGTGACCGGGCGCGGGGGCGTGACGAGCGCGGTATATCCCGCCGGTAACGGAGCGACAGAGGACACTGACGGGCAATTGTGGGAGAACCTCGCGTATTTCATGCAGCGTGTACTCCCCGCCGCCGAGCAGGCGGGCGTGCGCCTGGCGTATCAGGCGGGCCTGCCGACGACCAGCGCGGCAGAGGCGCGCGCGCTCGATAGCGCCGCCGGGCTGGAGCGCCTGTTTGCGCTGGCCCCCAGCGCCTACCACGGGCTGGACCTGGATCATGGCCTGTTCGCCGGAATGTCCGACGACGAGGTGGCCGGGATCATTCGCCGCTGGGGACAGAGGATTCTCGCCGTGCGCGTGCGCTATCTGGAACGCACAACCGACGGGCTGCAAGAGCGGTTCCTGGACGAGAACCGCCTGGCGTTGTTCCGCGCCCTGCAAGCATACCAGCAGGTAGGTTTTCGCGGGCCGCTGCGCCCGGCGCGAACGCCCGAAATGGCCGATGATAGCTGCTGGGGGCACAAGGGGCGAGCGTTTAGCCTCGGCTATCTGCGCGCCATGCTTCAGGCCATCGGCTAACGGCTGATTGGCTATCCAGAACGCGTGAAACCAGGGGCCGCAGGGTCACCAACCGAACCCTGCGGCCCTTTATTGCTCGCGAACAATATTTGTAGCCGCGCCATGCTGCCGTGTGGGAGCCAGCAAGGATGCTGGCGGTCCATGTTGTTGCCGCGCCATCATGGCGGCGCCAGAATGGCGCAGTTACAAGTGCGCTGCTTACCCCACCGTTTCCAAACTTGCCATACCCTTCGTCAATAGTATCATGGAAAGCGCGGCTACGGTACACGGCCCATAGGCTCGGTTCACATCAAAAGGACAAAGACCAGTTGGACACTATCGAGACATTTCTAGCCCATCACCCCTACTTTCAAGATGTGGGCAAAGAGGAAATTGCCCGCATCGCTCGGCTGGCAACCATTCGCCAGGCTGTCGCGGGGGAGGTGCTGGCCCTGGAGGGAGACCCCTGCCGCGCCGTCTATTTCGTCATGCGCGGGCGCGTGCGGGCCTTCAAGCTGTCTCCCCAAGGGCGCGAGCAGATCATCAACGACCTGCTCCCCGGCCAGATATTCTACCTGGTGCCCGCTTTGGACGGCGGCGCTTTGCCCACCACCACGCGGGCGGCCACCAGAGCGACGCTGCTCAGTTTCCCTTGCGCGGCCTTTGTGCGAATGCTAGACGACCATCCCACCGTGGCGGTGCAGGTGTTGCGCGAGTTCGCCGGTCGTCTGCGCGCCCTCAGTTCGCTGGTAGAAGACCTGTCCCTGCGGACGGTTCCGCAACGTCTGGCCAAGTTCCTGGCAGAGCGCGCCCAAGAGGGCGCCCCAAAACCGGGCCAGCGCCAACTGACGCAACGAGAAATAGCCTCCCAACTGGGAACCGTGCGCGAGGTGATCGCCCGCTCGTTGGCCGATTTCGACCAGCGTGGCTGGATCAATCTGCAACGGGGGGTAATCGAAGTGGTAGACCTGGACGCGCTCGTTGATTTTGCCAACCAATGCGGCCCGATGTGACTTTACTCACATCGCGCACGCCCAATACCTGATACAATGATCGCGGGAATGGATATTCAGAGGAAGCTAAGCCGATGACCAAAAAAGTGATGCCCGAAATTGATCGGGAGATTTGTGACCTGTGTGGGGACTGTCTGGCTGCCTGCCCCACGCAGGCGTTGAGCCTCGACGCCGAGCGGCGGGTAATCGTCCTCGATGAGGAGCATTGTGCCTACTGTGGCGATTGTGAGGCTATCTGCCCCGCAGGCGCGATCCGGCTTCCCTACGAAATCCGATTGGCCAAAAGGAACAAAGGAGATCAGGATGGTAGTGCGTAGCATTGTAAGAATCGACGAGGAATTGTGTAACGGCTGTGGGCTGTGTGTCACTCCGTGTGCCGAAGGAGCCATCGAGTTGGTGGATGGCAAGGCCCGCGTGCTGCGTGACGAGTTGTGCGACGGCGCGGGGTTCTGCCTGGCCGTGTGCCCCACGGGCGCGTTGAGCATCGAAACCCGTGAGGCCGCCGAGTTTGACGCCGAAGCGGCAGAAGCCCATGCCCATCAGCAAGAGCCGACCTATATCGCCCAGCGGTGCTTCCGTTGCGACGTGAGTGAGGAACATGCCGTATTGCTGCCTTGTCGCAGCCAGGGCAAAAGCCTGTGGGTTTGCACCCGTTGCCTACCGGCCTTGATTCACGGCTAATCGGGAGGTGGTCGTATGAACGCGTCTTGCCCCGGAGCGAGCAGGTTCAAAGATGCGGTGCCAGAGATGATACGCTGCCCCCACTGTGACACAGAGGTAGAAATCTGGTCCGACGAGTTCCGGGCGCGCTGCCAAAACTGCCGCGCCTGGGTGTTTCGCGAGATGGGCGCCAGTTGCCTGGATTGGTGCGCCCAGGCCGAGCGGTGCGTCGGTTCCGCCGCGTTGGCCGCCTATCGCCAGGGCAGAAAGGGGACGCCATGAGCGCTACCGAGTTCTACAACCATCTAAGCGAGGATTACGACCGGTTTGTGAACTGGTCCGCCCGGCTGGCCTTTGAGCTGCCCTTTTTCCGGGCGCTGTTTGCCGAGCATGGCGCGCACGATGTGCTGGACGTAGCGTGCGGCACGGGGCATCATGCCATCGCCCTGGCGCGTGAAGGCTATGCCCTCACCGCGACGGACATCAGCCCGGCGATGGTGGCGCAGGCGCAGGCCAACGCTCAGGCCGCTGGCGTAGATGTGCGTTTCCACAATTTGGGTTTTGGCGAGTTGGCCGGGGGCCTGGGGGGCGCAAGGTTTGACGCCGTGCTTTGTCTGGGCAATTCGCTGCCTCATGTGCTGACGGAAGACGCGCTACATGCTGCGCTGCGCGATTTCGCGGCGGTGTTGCGGCCCGCCGGGGTGCTGGTTGTCCAGAACCGCAATTTCGACCGGGTCATGCGCCGGAGGGAGCGGTTCATGTCGCCGGAGGAACACCGGCAGCAGGACCGCGAATGGATTTTCGTCCGGTTCTATGATTTTCTCTCCGAGGATGCGTTACAGTTCAACATGGTGCGGCTGCAACGCGGCGCGGACGGCGTTTGGGTTCCACAAGTGGAGCAGACCCGTTTGCGCCCGTGGCGCTATGCTGAATGGGAGCAGCAATTCCAGGCGGCGGGGCTATCGCTGTTGGGGGCGTATGGCAGCTACAAGGGGGAGCCTTTCGACGCCGAGGAAAGCGGCGACCTGATCCTGGTGGCCAGGCAGGGCTAAAGCCGCATATCCCCAGGCTGAGACAATTGGACCAAAACAAAAGGGCGGGACCGCCGATGTGGGGCGGTCTCGCCCTGATGTTATAGAGGATAATTACTTACTTGGCCTGCCAGTCGTCACAGGTCATTTCCGAAGGGCAGCGCACACATTGTCGCCGAGCGCCTTGCGTGGAGAGCAATCGTACGTTGACATTTTCGGGGACATCCTTGGAGCAGTAGCCGTGGCCCTCAATCATGACATAGAACCGACAATCGGGGCAACGATTCCTCCCGCCCCCTTTGCGACCGAACAATCTCATGACGCATCTCCTTCGATAGAATTATGATAGGCCAGCAGGCCGGGTACGATGGAACTGTACTACATAATAGTATTCACCGAGCCATGCTTTGTCAAGCCGAGCGATGGAAGGGTGGCGCTACTCGTATATCTCGTCATTGCGAAAAGCGGCCCAGGCGGTCTCGAACCAGGTGTCCGACGCGGGGATGGGCCTGCGCGGAACCCATGCATGGCGCACCTCCCCCGCTGCATTCGCCACCGTCTCTAGCACCTGCTCGCGGAACGCCGGGTCTTCGGGCGCGAACCGCCACGCCTCCCCTAGCTTTTCGTGGACCTGGCGGCCCTGGGGATCAACGACCATCGCCGAGCCACGGCTGCCCACGCCGCTCTCTACGGCAAACAAAACGGCATCCAGATAGACCAGATGGGCAAAACCAAGCTGCCGGTTACGCAGCGCCTCGGCCAGATGCTCCGGCGTGTCATAGCGACACCCCTCCGCCTGCAACCGCCGCCATTGCTCCCGCGCCTCGGCCACGGCCTGGCGCAACCCCTGCGCGGAGCGAATATGCGCGCCCGCCCGCGTCATGCGCGCCTGAAACTCGGCGCGTTCCGCCTCCCACGTGGTGCTGGCTGTCTGGCAGCGGCCTATCCAGGCGGTAACGTCCGCGATTCCGGCAACGGCGGCCTGATAAAAGGTCTGGGCGTCTTGCGTCCAGCCCGCATATTTGTGGGCGATGTAAGCGGCGACTCGGAAACCCGCCACCTGTCCCGCGTTCAGCGCGGAACCACCGGGCCGATAGACGCCGTGCGAGCCGTTCACCTCCCCGATGGGGAACAGGTGCGCGACGTTGGTGGATTCCCACCAGATGTTGCCAGCCAGCCCGCCGTTGTTGTGCTGGGCGCACACGGCGATCTCCAGCGGGTCGGTGTGCAGGTCAATGCCATGTTCGGCGTACAGCGCGATGGCGCCGGGGTTCATGGCTTGCAGCCGGGCGATGGGGGTATCCTGCAGCGCCCCCGATTTACCCAGATATTCCCGCGCCTCGGCGCTCAGGTTCTCCAGGCGAAACCCCGCCGGGTTGCTGCGATAATCGAGGAACACGCGCCGCCCTCTCAGCACGCTCTCGATATACACCAGAATGTCTATGATGGACGAGCCTCCGGCGAGTTTGCGCGCGTCAAAGGGCCACTGGTAGCCCTTTAGAAACACCATCGAATGCAGGTCATCCGGTGATGAGAAATATTCTTGCAGGAACTCGCGGGGATCGGACGCGCCGTCGGCGGCAGTGCTGATCAGGCGCGGGATGGCCTGCATGTACGTGCCGGATACGTTCCAGCGAAAGCCAATGGAGGCCAGCCCGTATTGCGATTCGGGCAGGCTTTGGGCCTTGGCGCCCGCCAGCAGCGCCAGCCCGATGCCGCCCGTGTGCACCTGCGGGTAGACGCTCGTCTGGTACAGCCCGCCGGGGCCGCCGGTGGCAAACACCACATTCTCCGCCTGATATGCCTCCAACTCTTGCCTATCGTTCAGCGCCAGCGCGCCCACCACTCGCCGCTCTGCCCCCTCTCCGGCGGTCAGCAGGGAAACGACCACGCGCCGCTCGCGCACGGGGATTTGCCGCTCGGTCACCTGGCGGATCAGGGCGCGGCACATCTCGCGGGAAGTATAGGGGCCGATGGACGTAGCCCGCTGCCGGGGGTCGTGGACAGTTTTGTACCCCACAAACTGCCCGTAGGCGTCCTGGGGAAAGGGCACGCCCAGATTGACCAGGTGAAAAAAGGCCCGGGCCGATAAGCTGGCCTCTACCAGGGCCAGGTCGCCGTGCATGCTCCCGCCGGAGAAATAGGTCTCGGCCATCGCGCGCGGGGAGTCGGGGTCATCGCCGCACAGGCTCAACTTGTAGTAGGTCTGCTTGTCGCTGCCCGTGTTGATAGAGGTGCCCATCTGTAGGCCCTCGGTGACGATCAGCAGGTCGCGGACGCCCGCCGCCCACAGTTGCACGGCGGCGTTCAGCCCCGCCGCCCCGCTGCCGATAATCAGCGTGTGCGCGACGGTCAACGGGTACGCGACAACCGAGCCATCTGGTTGGGCAATGGTCAGAGTGGTATCCTGCATGCGTCTGCCTCTGCGCTAGAGTCGGCCCAGAGTCAGGCCGCCATCTACCAGGATCACCTGGCCGGTGGAATAGGCCAGATCCCCGCGCACCAGCATCGCCACAGCGCGGCCCACGTCTTCTGGCAGGCCCCAGCGCGCCTGCACCAGCAGCCCCTCGGCGATCAGCCTGTCGTACCGGGTCTGCACCGGCGCGGTCATGTCGGACTGGATAACGCCGGGGCGCACCTCATACACCGGGATGTTGAACTCGCCCAGCCGCACCGCCCACAGCCGGGTAGCCATGCTGACGCCCGCTTTGGAGAGGCAATATTCGCCCCGGTTGGGGGAGGCGACGGTGGCGGAAATGGAGGAGATATTGACGATACAGGCCGGGAAATCGGGGTCAGCGCGTTTTTGCTCGATCAGCCAGCGGGCCACGGCTTGCGTGAGGAAATAGGGGCCTTGCAGGTTGGTTCTCATCACTCGCTCAAAGGATTCTTCCGTGGCGTCGAGGATATCGGCCCTGACCTTGGGGGCGACCCCGGCGTTGTTCACCAGCACGTTCAGCCGCCCGAAATGCTCGCGAATGCCCGCCAACATGCGCGCCCTGGCGGCGGGGTCGGCTACGTCGGCCTGATAATAGCGCACGACTGTGCCCAGGTCGCGCAACGCTTGCAGCGCCTCGGCGACGGCCTGTTCCTCGCGCACGCCGCAAAGGGCGAGGTCGTATCCTTCCTGCGCGAGACAGCGCGCAATGCCATAGCCAATCCCGCGTCCCCCTCCGGTGACAAGCGCAACCTGTTTCTGCATCCGACGGCTCCTGTTCCATGTGGGTTTACGGGCGAGAGTATAGCGGCGGCGGGGGCCGGCGTCAACTGGAAGCCCGATTTGCCACACCCTCGCACCGTGAAGGGGGATTGGACCGCCGCCATCCCTGGCCAATGGCGCTAACTTTTCGCGGATCAAATGCTGGGGCAAGATCGGAGT
>JAAYXX010000191.1 GCA_012515695.1 Chloroflexota bacterium | reverse complement strand
GCCCTTCGGCGGCTGGGAAGCGAGTCCACGAAGGTGGACTTGGCAGAGGTTGCCGCGGTTTCAACCGCCCATCCTAATGGCTGTTACAGAACTATTCTGTTAAGACTTATCAACATCCCTCGGTAACGCCCTCAGGCTCAAGGGCTTGGGCCTGAGGTGCCACCCGCCGCCTTGGCGTCCGGCGGAACAGCAACGTCAACGCAAAGAACGCCAGCCCGTAGACAATCCCGGCCAACAGGTCAATCACATAGTGATGGCCCAGATAGAGGGTAGTAAAGGCCATCAGCACCGGCATCACCAGCATGGCGAGCGCCTTTTTGCGCCACACCCACAGGCAATAAGCCACGATGTACACCTGATAGGCCATGTGCAGCGAGGGCATCGCCGCCACAGGGTTGGGAATCCTCGATACCATGCCCGGCCCATAGGGGCGCATCAGCACAGGCTGCTCCATCAGATAGCCGTGATAGGTGGCCCACCAGGGGGGCGCTGCCGGGAAGAGGATGTACGTTGCAAAGCCCGCGTAAGAGAGCGCCAGCAGCCCCAACACAAACAGCCAATAGTCACCCCGCCGCCGCAGCCAGAGCGCAATGGCAACCACCACCGGCCAGACAAAATGCGACATATAGACGGCCAGCAGCACCTTGTCCAGCAAGGCGGTGTACGGTTGGCCGGTCAGATATAGCTGCACGAACCGGGCAGGGATGATCCACCCGCACAGCGCCTTTTCCCAGGCGATCAGGTCGGTAACATGCACCTCTGTGAGCGCGATTTCATCGGCAAAACTCCGCAGTCCCTGGTAGGTAGCCAGCAAAAGGAAAAAAGGCGCCAAATCCAACAGCATGGCCCGCTGTCGCCTGCCCCACAACAGCGCAACAACCGCCAGCAAAGCCAGCGACTCGATGGTCGGCGCGCGCCCCTGGACAATGCGCCACAGCGAGCACACCAAGATGAACAACACCTGAAGGATCAGGACAGCGCGGTTGCTTTGGGTCGCCGTGTTGCGCTCAAGGCTGGGAGATTTCAAGATGCTCCTCCTGTTCGCGTGCAAATACATAGGTCTGCTCGCATGATAAAAGCAATCAGCGCGCCCGGCGGCGATACAGAGGCACGCCCTCGAATATCGTCTCTAGCTCATAGCCCGCCCGGAGCGCCTGCTGAAAGCGCCCGTCGGGGTCCACGTTCTCCGGCGGACGGTCCAGCGCCAGCACATAGGTCGGCTTTTGCTCCGCAATCGTTTGCAGCAGCGCCTCATACGCGCCGGGCATATGCTGCACTTCGAGGCGGTAGAGGTAGGGGAACGCGCTGCGCCGGTCGGCCAAATAGTAGATATCGCTTTCGGCAAAGGCCACATAGACCGACTCGTCGGGGCGGGTATGATCCTGCAAATAGCGAGCAACCTCCGCCGCGATGCGATAGCCGGGACGACGATAGAGCAGCCAGTTCCCTTCGGCGGGAGACAGGCGCAGATAAGGCGCGAGCAGCAACAGCGGGGCCGCCAGCATGAGCGCCGCCGCCAGCCGGGCAACCGGGCGGCCATCGCCCCAAACCCTCACCAGCCCGCCGGCGGCCAGCACGGCCAACGGGGGCATGGCCTGAATGAAATAATGCGGGTACCAGTGGCCGCCGAGGGCCATCCCGGCCAGCGCGGAGGCCAGCCACACAGCCACAAAGACGCGTTCGGGCGCCAGCCGCCCACGCTCCCCCTGTCGCCAACCTGCTACCCCAAGGGCAACCAGCGGCAACCAGGCGGGCGCAGTCTGGCGGCCATGCCGCAGCAAACCAGCCAGGGGCGACCCATCGCGCAGCCCCAGGCGAAAACCGGCCACGGCGTGCCAATACGCGGGCAGCCCCACCGTCACAGAGCCGTGGAGCAGGGCGGCAAGGCACAAGGGGAGCGCGCCCAGCGCATAGCAAACAAGACAGCGCCAATATTGGCGGCGCCAGCATTGGTGCCGCCATTGCTTACGCTCCTGGAATAGAAGCCAGCCCAGCCTCAGCAGGGCGATGCTTCCGCCGGAAGGTTTCAGCAGCAGCGCCAGGGAGGCCAGCAGCCCAGCCAGCGTAGGGCAGCCGATCAAAAGGCAATAGGCGCTGGCGGTGGCGGGGAGAGCGGCAAACACTTCGGCGTTGGCGGTAAACCCTTCGATCTGCGGCAGGGCCGAAAAGACGGCGTGCAGGATGCCGCCGACCCAGGCGGCACGCTGTCCATACAGGCGGCCCGCAATCAGCGCCACCAATACGCTCGTCCCGGCGGCCCACAGCGCCCCCCACAGGCGAATGGCCCACGTTTCAGGGCCGAACAGCGCCATCCCCAGCTTGTACGCCAGGAAAATGCCCTGCGGACGGTCAAACCAGAGTTGATCAGAATACAGCGTCAGGCCGCGAAACCACCATTGCGCCGTGTAGGCATAGCCCCCTTCATCCGAGATCAGCGGCCAACGAGCCAGGGGCACGCGCACCAATACGGCCAGCAGGGCGACCAGTGCTATCAGGCAGGCAGAGTCTCGACGCACCATGTACCTCCACCACCAGTATGCCACAGTCTGGCCGCCGCAAAGTGAATGCTACGTGAAACAAGCGCGCGCACGCCCCATAAGATGAGCATGCAGTAGCGCCGTATATACGTGTGGGGACTGGCGGCAGCAACCCTGCTACGGCGCCCCCGCCGCGGCAGGGTTGCCTCACGCGCCTGGCCAGGCTCTATCCACGGGGAGCGCGCCAGGATCGGCCACGAGCATCTTCCGTGGTTCAAAACCCTTACCGGAGGTGGACTTTGGTACATCTTATCAGCCCCGAGCTATTCGAAGCGGCCTGTAGCTTTCGCGGGCGGCCAGACGTAGCCGTGACCATCCGCAACAAACGACTGCGCTGGCGCAGCCTCCGCTTCACCGAAGCTACCAGGTACGCCACGGACCAGACCGCCGACAACGAAGGCAGTGGCTGCATCCATCGGGCGCGGGTAGACGGCGCGGGCCGTGTGCAATATTGCGCCGTCACCGACCCGGCCAGCGCCGCCCAGTGGGTGTCCTGGGGCACCATCAACCAGGACGCATTGCCCGGCGCGGATTGCGCTCTGACCTGCCCCGCCGCCAACACGCTGCGTCTGTTCTACCTGTCCAACGCGCAGCCCCCCACCTTGCGCTGCATCGAATCCACCGACAGCGGGGCAACCTGGTCGCCGCCCACCGACATTGCGCCCATCGCCGGAGGCGCGTGCCATCTGGCTGCGACCCACTATTGCGTGTTCGCCATCGTGCAGGGCGGGGTCAGGGTATGGAGCAAAACGCCGGTCGGGGCCTGGGCCGCCGGGCCAGATTGGGCGGCGCTGGGCACGCTGACCACCCCCACCGGCATCGGCGCGGCCTGGGATAGCGTCAATGCCCTGTATCGCGTGATCGTTGCCGGGGATGGGCGCATGTGGGTGGGCAGCCTGAGCGCGGCCACCGGCTGGAGCGGACCGCAGCAAATCTGGCCCGGCGGCAATGGGGCAGCCCTCTCGGACTCGTTGCCCCACTCCCCGGCGGCCCTGTGTCATGCCGGGGAATTCTGGTTTACCTGGATAGAAATATATCAGGCAACCCTTTCCTGGAGCCAGGCGATTATCTGCCACTCACACGAGTGGGGGCATTTCGGGCAGGAAACCGCCCTGCACATCAACACACACAACCCGCGCCGGGTCGCGCTGGCCTGGGTGGCCCCTACCCGCTGCCTGTACGCCGCCAACGAGACCGACGCATGCGTCGCGACCCATTGGGACATCACCGACCCGGCCCAAAACCTGGAGGCGCTGACGGTGTGCGATTATGAGCGGCATACCAGCGAACGGGGCAGCCGGATCAGCGTCGAGGTGATCGACCGCGCAGAGGTATGCGCCTCGCTGGGGATGGTGGGCAGGCCCGCCGAGCCGGTGCAACCCCTGGCCGAGGTTCACCTGGAGCGGGGCTATCTGGTGGGCAATAGCTCTCACCGGGTAACCCTCGACCCGCATTACCTGACGAGCGCCGCCTATACTGCGGGCCGCCAGCGCGGACGGCTGCTCTTACAGGCAGTAGACGGCTGGGGGCTGTTGGAGCGATGGCACCCGCCCATGCCGCTCACCTGGGAAAATCGCAGCGTGCGCTGGCTGCTGGCAGAACTGACGGGGCGGGTGGGGCTGGCTTTTGCCGATGACGGCGCGCAGGTGTTTGATTATGTCGTGCCCACTTTTACCGCGCTCCCCGGCCAGTCGGGCGCGACGGCGGTGCGGGCGCTGCTGGGGCTGGCGGGCGCTGTTGCCCGGTTCGCCGCCGATGGCACATTCTACGCCCTCAACCTGTACCACCACGCCCCGCTCACCTACGTAGACCTGGGCACAAAAGGGGAAATCATGGAAGGGCAGTTCGGGCTGGCCGCGGACTCGACCGCCTTTCGGGTCTATGGCGACGGCGTGGGCCATGCCGCCGAGAACACGGTGGCTTCGATGGCGCTGGGGCTACGCCTGCATCAACGCATCACAGACTATCGCCTGCACACGGAAGAGCAGGCCTATCAGGTGGCAGTCTACCACTGGCTGCGCTCCACCATGTCAACCCGTCGCGAGGCGGTAACGGTGCCCTTGCGCCCCGACCCCGAATTGTGGGACATGTCGCGCCTGTTCGTGTACCCCGATATCGTCCCACCGGCGGATGCTATGCGGGGGGTGATGGCTATTGACGAGGAATACCACCCCCGGCAAGGGCGATACGTGACGCGGCTGACGCTGGGTCTGGTATAGAGCAGGGCTGTGCCCAGGCCAGAGCGCCCGGAATTACACGCTGCCGTCCCCCTGGCTTGGGCGCAGCCCTGTTATCACCCATTTTGGCGCTTGACAGCCCCCCCGCCCGATGGCATATTGGAGATGTGGGTCCTTAACGACACAGTACTGGTGCTGCTTGCCGTGTACAGACCGGGTTGCAGCGCGTCGATCCGACTAGAGGATATAAAGACAGGAGTTCTATCCCATGCCCACATCTCCCCGTACCACCGCCACCATCCGCCCCATGCAACCCGCCGACCTGGAATTCGCCACCGCCTGCACGCTGGCCGAGGGCTGGCACAGCGAGACCCGCTTTGAATTCGAGGGCTATTACCAGCACGCCCCCGGCGGCTGCCTGCTGGCCGAGGTGGGCGACCAGCGCGTGGGCATCTGCATCGCCACATCCTACGGCTGGGCGGGGTTCATCGGGGAGTTGATCGTCCTCAAAGAATGGCGTGGGCAAGGGATAGGGCGCGCCCTGTTGCAAGCCGCCATCGCCTACCTGCATCGCCAGGGGGCGCATAGCATCTACCTGGACGGGGTCGCCAGCGCCGTGCCGTTCTACGAGCGCATGGGCTTTCGCAAAATCTGCCGCTCGCTGCGGTTTGGCGGGATCATCCAGGGGCAGGCCCATCTCGGCGCGCGCCGCATGTGCCCCGCCGACCTGGACGCCGTCGCCCGGCTGGATCAGCAGGTATTCGGCGCAGACCGGCGCTTTTTCCTGGCCCGCCGCCTGGCCCAATTGCCCGAACATGCCATCGTGCTGCCAGATGGGGAGAGCGTGGCCGGGTTCCTGCTGTGTCGGCCCGTGGCGAACGGTTTCTCTGTGGGGCCGTGGATCGCGCGCGAGGACATGCCGCGCCCGCTGGACCTGCTGGAAGCGTTGGCCACGCCGTTCGGTAGCCTGGATATCGGACTGGGAGTGCTGGAAAGTAACGCCGCCGCCGTGCAGACCATCCGGGGCCTTGGCCTCGACGAGCGCCCGACGCCCCCGTGGCGCATGGTGCTGGGGCCATCCGACAGGCTGGGGCTATCCCCCGCCGCGTGGGCCAATGGCAGCGCGGCCAAAGGATAGCGCCGCTTTCCGAAGGACAGCGCCGCATCCAACCATCAACAGAAGGAGCAAACCGCATGACAGCACAACCTGCCAACGCACGCGGAACGTGGAAGCCCAAAATCTGCGAGAACATGCCCGATCTATCTGACAGGACGCTGCGCTGGGCCGCGCAACTGGGGCTGGATACCCTGGCGTTGGGCGGCAACCTGGCCGACCCCGAACACCTGGGGTATTGGACAGTCGAGAACTGCCGGGCTGTCTCCGAGCGGGTTGGCGAATATGGCCTGAGCGTGGGCATTATGATGCTGCACAACGTCACCCGCCGCATCATTCTGGGGCTGCCTGGCCGTGATGAGGACCTGGAGCAGGTGTTGCGCTCTATTCGCGCAGCGGCGGCGGCGGGCTATCCGGTCATCGAGTACAACTTTTACAACCATCGCGGCGTGGAGGGCTATGGGCAGCGGCCTGGGCGCGGCGGCGCGCTCTATACCGATTACGACAACGCCCGGCTCGAGGCGCAACCGCTCTTGCCGGACGAAGAGCGCCTGACGCCGGAGGAAACCTGGGACCGGCTACGCTACTTTTTGCAGGCCGTCGTGCCCGTGGCCGACGAGGTGGGCGTGCGTCTGGCGCTGCACCCCAACGATCCGCCGCCCCCCATCAGCCGGGGCACGGCCCAGGTGGCGCACGGCTTTGAGGGGATGAAAAAGGTAGTCGAGCTGGTGCCCGGCGTCTCAAACGGGATCACCTTCTGCCAGGGGTCTTTTGCCGAGTGGGGCGTGGACGTAGTCAAAGCCATCCACTACTTTGGCGAGCGGGACAAGATCCATCATGTGCATTACCGCAACCCCATCGGCACCTTCCCGGCATACGTCGAGCCATTCATTGACGAGGGCGATACGAACATGCTGGCGGCCATGAAGGCGTATCGCGATGTGAACTATCGCTTCACCCTTTGCTCCGACCACGTGCCGCACATGACCGACGACATCGGCAACGGCCTGATCGGGCGGGCGTTCAACCACGGCTATATCCGCGCCATGATCCAGGCGGTGAATCGCCTGCCCTGACGCGACAAGGATTCAAGCATGTGCTTTATCTATGCAGAGCCATAGGAGGTAATCTGTTCATGTCCGATCAGGAAGTGGCCTATTGCGGATTGGTGTGCGGCGCTTGCCCCGGTCGCCAAGAGTGCGTGGGATGTCATGCGGGCGGCGGGGAAGCGAACTGCAAGCCGCGCCTGTGCGGCAGCGCACGGGGGCTGAATGGCTGCTGGGAATGCGCCGAGTTCCCCTGCGAGCAGGATTTTCTACAGAATGAGGATTTCGGCGGCCTGTGCACGGGCTTTATCCGGGTCGCGCAAAAGCTCGGCCCGGAAGCGTTGGCCCGGCGAGTCATCGCCCGCTTCGGCTCGCCCATGGATTTCGAGGCGCATCGTGGCCGTCAGGCCGACGACGTGATGGCGCTGCTCCTGGACGACGAGCAACAGCCCTAGACGCGCTGGCTCTATTCCCGCGAGCGGGCAACCTATTCATGCGACCAAGGGAACCGAGATGGCAGACAGCCTGCACGAGCTCGCGCCGGATTGTTTCCATCTGGTGCGTCCCCTCTACGCGGGGATCACCGATCATCGCCCGATAGTCTTTTCCACGATCGAGGAGCTGGCTCCTGGCCGGGTTTGGGTGGACCACCCGACGCATCCCTCCGCCGCGCTGGTGCTGGGGTCGGGCGGCGACCTGTTCCTGAGCGGCGCCAGCGATAACGCCGCCTATAACCAGGCCATCCGCGGGTTGATCCTGAGCGACCTCATCCCCCTCATCGGCGAGCACGTGCTGGCCTATTCCTTCTCGCCCGAATGGAAAACCACCCTGGACGAGCTATTCCGCGAGCAGGGCGTAATGCGCGTTGGCCGCTGCGTGTTTGCGCTAGATCAGGCGCGCTTTCAGCAGCAACAAGCCGGTTGGCGCGCCCGTATCCCCACGGGGTTTCGCTTGCAGCAGGTGGATCGGCAACTCGCCGGACAGATCAGCGGAATCGAGCAACTGTGGGGCAGCGTGGACAATTTCTTGTCGAATGGCTTTGCCTACGCCATCACCCAGGGGGAGCGGATCATCAGCCGCGCCTGTACCGTCTTTCGCGGCGACAACTGGGTAGAAATCGGTATCGAGACGGACGAGGCCCATCGGCGGCGGGGCCTGGCGACCCTGGCCGCCTGCGCCTTTATCGAACACTGCCTGAAGGCGGGCCTGCAATTCGAGTGGGGCTGCTGGGATGTCAACGCCCCCTCCCGCCAACTCGCGGCAAAGCTGGGGTTCGTCAAACAGGCCGATGTGCAGGTACACTACTTTCACTGCCCTAGATAGGGAATTGCGAGGCCACAAACGCGCGCGGCCAGGACAACAGCGCGCGTCTCTTGTATTTCGTGGTTGATATTCCCCGCTATCCCCGCCGCTCTCTGGCAGCCGTCACGCGCTGGCTCGCCATCTGCCGCACTTTGCGCCAGCCAGCGCGCAGCGTATCCAGGTCGCTGCGCGCCACCCCGCGCACCAGGATCAGCGCGCTCAGGTAGACCGCCAGCCCCACCGGCACCATCAGCCAGAGCGGCTGGGCGCGTCCCACCCATAGCACGCCCCCCATGCACAAACTGGCCGCCAGCGGACGCGCCAGCGCCTTCCACAAAGGGAACCGCCGATAATGCGAGATAAGCACCGCGCAATACATGCCGAACACCAACAACTCGCCACCCAGCAGGGAGATGGCCGGGCCAAGCGCCCCCATTGTAGGCGTCAGCGCCAATAGCAGCCCCAGGCTCAACACGGTAGACACCAACCGCCCAATGCCCACAATCCGCTGGCGGTGCATCGCCACCAGCAAATTGTTCAAGATCACCTCCAAAAAGGTCATCAGGATCACCAAGCTCAACACCCGCAGAACTATCGCGCCGTCGGCGTACTTGTCGCCATACAAGATTTGCAGCACCACGTGGGGGTACATGAACAAGCCCACCACCATCGGCAACACCAGCATGGTCGTCAGCCGCAACCCGCCCGCCGCCGAGCTTTCCAGCGTGCGCTCGTCGCCCGTGCTATAAAGCTGCGAGAACACCGGCAGCATACCGATCCCCAACGAGCGGGTGAACAGGAGCAGCCCCTTCAGCGGTTGATAGGCTGCGCCATAAATCCCCGCCTCCAGTTCCGTACGCAACAATGGCAACAGCATCGGGCCGGAATTGGTACTGAACGAAGTCGTCGCGCGGGCCACACCCACGGGAAAGCTCTTGCTCAGCAGGTCGAGGTCTCGGTGTACCCGGCTGAACGACGGCACGAAAAACACCCGCGCCACGAACCCCAGCCCGATCAGGAATTGCAGGACGTAGGTCAGGCCAAAGGCGTAAAAGATGCCCATGAACCCCAGCCCCAACCCTTGGAACAAGAAAATAAACCCCACCAGCCCCAGGCCCTCCAGCAGGCCGAACACCACTTCGTATTCCATGTGCTCGTGTCCGCGCAGAATGCCCATGAGCGAGTCGGCCAGTTGCCGAAAGATCAGCCCCGCGCCCAGCAGCATAAAGCCCGCCAGCCGCTCGCCTCGATAGCCGTACAGGTAAGCGATGGCGAACACCACGGCCTGTATCAGCGCCGACAGGGCGGCCTCATAGGTCAACATGCTGCCCAACAACGTGCGCCCCCGCTCTTGCCGCGTGGCGCGATCATCGGGCAGGGAGGCAATTTCGCGCACGACGATGGTTTCCATGCCCATCGTCGCCAGCATGGTCAGGATCAAGCAGATGGCCTGGGCGAACGAGTAAAAGCCAAAATCGGCCTCACTCAGGTAACGGGCCACCAGAATAACAAACACGGCGCGCAACGCCTGGGCCAAGAGTTGGGCCGCCAGCGTAGCCGCCGAGTTGCGTACCATTCGGAAGGAGGCGCTCATATGTCTTTATCCTTGCGCTAGGCGTGTATAGGCCAGAGCCGTCTTTTCCAGGTAGGCTTCATAGGTATACTTTTGCTCCGCCAGTCGTAGGCCATTGGCAGCCAGCCTCGCCGCCAACCCCGCCTCTTCCAGCAAGCGCAACGCCCCGGCAGCCCACGCTTCGGGACGCGGTTCGACCAGCAGCGCCGTCTCGTCATCCAACACCTGCGTGTGGGTCAGCAGGTTGGTCGCCAGAATGGGGCGGCCCGCCCGCAGGTAGGAGTATAACTTGAGCGGGGTATTCGTCCCCAACAGGCGAGGCGACACCAACACGTCGGCCAACTGCATAAAAGCCCACATCTCTTCCGGCGGGCGCACACCGGGACACACCAGATGCTCCCCCACCCCCAGCCGCTCGGCCAGGGCGCGCAGCGCGGCGATCTGTTCGGGCTGGCCGCCCACCGCCAGCACTACCACGTCGGGGTGGCGCGCTACCACAGCGGGCAGGCTCTCTACCAGCAAATCCATCCCCTGATAGCTTTCCATCGTGCCGGTATAGAGGAATACCCGCCGCCCATCTATGCCCAACTCCTGACGCAGCGCGGCCACTTCCGCGGGCGTAGCTTCGTGATACGAGTCGAGCATGGACGTGTTCTCGATCAGCACACACGGCTTGTCGGGCGCGATCTCTTGCACCCGCCGCACCAGGTCGGGGCAGATCACAATAACCGCGTCGCTCTGCTGGATAATCAGGCGTTGCACGGCGCCCATCAGCCGCAACAAGAAGCGGTTGCGGGTAAAGTCAAAGTTCAGCAACTGCTGGGCCAGGTCCGAGTGCATATCGTACAGATGAAGCGTGCGCGCCAACCGGCTCAGAATCGCCCCCATCAGCCCGGCTTCTTCGTGGGTGTGGATTACATCATAGCGGCGGGTGAGCAGCAGCCCTACAGCGCGCAGAAACACCAGAATGTCCAGCACAAACTTGATGCCAGACGGCCCCACCTTGACCTTGTGTACGCCGGGAACCCGCCCAATGCGAAACATGCGCAGGCCCTCCAGGTCGGCATCGTCGCCCAGGTGATAGGTAACCAGGTCTACAGTGTGGCCCAGACGGAGCAGCGCAGTAATCCGGTGATAGACGCTAAAGGGGGTGCCCCGTGGTTGAAAACAGGGTTCTGGCGCAATCATGAGGATTTTCATCGGCGGGCAGACGTCTCCTGCGCGCCGTCATTCCCCAGCATCTCGCGGATAGCATAGATGGGCTTGTGCTGGGTCTCGTGGTACGTCCGCACGATCAACTCGCCCAGCAGCCCCATCGTGATGAATTGCACCCCCACGATGATCAGCAGGATTGCCAAAAAGAGCAGCGGGCGGTTAGACAGAGGGGCATAAGTGGTCAGCTTTAAAATGCTCAGGTACAGAGCAATCGCCACTCCGGCGATAGTCGAGAGCAGCCCCCACTTGCCGAAAATCTGCATCGGCTTGACGGCGTAATTCAGCAAAAAGTTGACAGTTAACAAGTCCAGCATCACCCGGATGGTGCGCGAAATGCCATATTTCGACTTGCCATACATCCGCGCATGATGGCGCACGGGGATCTCGTGAATCCGCACGCCCATCCAGCTAGCCAGCGCCGGGACAAATCGGTGCAATTCGCCATACAGATGAACGTTCTCGATCACCTCACGGCGGTAGGCTTTGAGCGAACAACCATAGTCGTGCAATTGCACGCCGGTCACACGGGAAATCAGCCAGTTGGCGATGCGCGAGGGCAATTTACGCATCAAATAGGCGTCCTGGCGGTGTTGCCGCCACCCGCTAACCACGTCATAATCTCCCTCTCGCAGGGTACGCAACAGCAGGGGGATATCACGGGGATCGTTTTGCAGGTCAGCATCCATCGTGAGGATCACCTCGCCGCGCGCATAGTCGAACCCGGCAGCAAAAGCGGCGGTCTGGCCGAAATTGCGGCGAAAGCGGATGACGCGCAGGCGCGGGTCTCGCCGAACAAGATCGCGCAAGATGGCATAGCTGTTGTCGCGGCTACCGTCGTCAATCAGGATCACTTCCCAAGATTCGGGCAGCCCATCCAGCGCGTCACGCAGTGCCTCGTACAGTCGGGGGAGGCTTTCTTCCTCGTTGTAGACAGGGATCACCACGGAAAAATCGATTTGCTCGCGCACGCCAACAGACATATAGTTAGCTTGTTCCAGCGTCATAGCGGCCTCGGTAGAAAATCGCCCGGCGCGCATCTCTCCCCACCAGCCCGTTCCCCTGGCCCTGTCAGGTTCGCCAGCGCGCGCGGTATTGGCACTTGGTTTTATTGTACACCACCCGCCGCACTGTGCCAATTTGTATCATGTAGGATTCCAGGCGCTCACGGATGCCACAACACCCCCTGGCGGCAGAGGCGGACAGTTTGTAGACGCGCCTTGCAGGCGCGCAAACTCGCGCCATGATGGCGCCGCCAACGTGGCGCACCTACAAACTATCCGCCCTTGAAGGCGGCAGTCGCTGGTTCATAAGGGATTGGATTGAGAGCAGCGCCCGCAGCATGGCGCAAGGAGGTGGCCAAGATGCCTTATGGTTTCGCCAAGCTCAGTGATGAGCAACTCGCCAAAGTGAAGGAACTGGAGAAAAAGACCGGCAAGAAGGTATTGGTCTATCGCACGTATGACGTGCAGGCCGAAGACCTCAGCCCAGAAGAGCTAACCCAGGTCAAAGAGTTGGAAAAAGAACTGGGCTATATGGCAGTCGTCGTCAAATAGCATCAGCATTTCGCGGATAACACGCAGGAGCGAGAGATGGACGTCAAGCTGCGAGCGTACAAAAAAGATCTGGACTATTCCTACGCCATCGGGGTATTTCCAACGCTAGAGCTGCTGGATGCCCGGCCAGAGCATGTGCTACAGGT
>JAAYXX010000190.1 GCA_012515695.1 Chloroflexota bacterium | reverse complement strand
GACTCATGAATACCCGGCTCAACTCGAACAGGGGAATGAGCGCCTTCAGGCGAGCGTTTTCGCGCTGCAAGCGTTGTTTCAAGAGCGCCCGATCCACAGCGTCTTGGAGCGCCTGGGGGCGAAAGGGCTTGAGGACGAACTCGGACACCCCCAATTGCAGCGCCTCGATGGCGAGTTCCATCGTGCCAAAGCCAGTCATCACGATGGCGGGCAAATCGGGGTGCGAGGCGCGAATTTTGCGGCATGCGTCCAGACCGCTCAACCGGGGCATTTTGAGGTCTGTCAGCAGCAGGTCGAACTGCTCTTGGCTGGCGCGTTCTACAGCCTCTTGTCCATCGCGCACGGCCACCACCTGATAGCCCGCCATCTTGAGTGTTCGCGCACACATGTCCCGCACATCGTTTTCGTCATCGGCTAACAGGACTTTTTCGTGTGCCATCGGTGCGTCCTCTAGTTGTCAACGGTGATCATATAACCCCGTCGTAGAATATTCCGCAGATAGGTTGGTTTGCGGGGATTCGGCTCGATTTTCTCCCGGATATTCTTGATGTGAACGCGCACCAGATCGGGCATACCGATGCCGGGAGGGTAATTCCACACCTGCTGCAACAGATCGTCTGCCGAGTATACGTGGCCGGGGTTGCTCATCAAAAAGTGGAGCAACTCGAACTCGACGGGCGTGAGCAGTACGGCGCGATCTGGCGTGGTGATCTGGAATGTGCGGCAGTCCAGCGTCAGAGGGCCTAGCTCGATATAGTCTACCTGCTGATCCTGCTCGCCGCGCTGCGTGCGGCGGAGGATGGCCTTGACCCGTAAAGCCAGTTCGCGCAAGTCAAACGGCTTGGTCAGGTAATCGTCCGCGCCTGCTTCATAGCCCTCGATCTTGTCCCCGATTTCACCCTTGGCTGTAAGGAACAGGATGGGGATAGGGGCCAGTTCAGGGTTGGCCCGAATATGACGGCAGACTTCGTAGCCGTTCATGCCGGGCATCATGATATCGAGTACGATCAAGTCTGGGGAGCGCTGCCGGGCGATCTGTAGCGCGTCTGCGCCGCGATGGGCCACCAACATGTCATAACCGGACCGATGGAGAGCTCGTTCGATCGTTTCTGCTACATCCACATCGTCATCAACAACGAGGACTAGATGCGTCATACTGCTTCTCCTTCAACCACCTTGATGGCTATTATGTAGTGAACTCGTGGCCGACGAGTATCTTTTCCATTATATCCACTTGGCCTCGTTCGCACAATCGAAAATTCGCTTTTTGACGGGATTGACGGAAGAAGATAATTGCGTTACCATACGAGCGGCAGGTAAACAGATGAACGACAGTAAGCGACCCATTAGTCCCCAACAGATTGTGGCTGTGTTGGCGGCCACGCTCGTGCTATTCTTCCTGGTGGCCTTTACCACCAAGTCTTTGGACGCCTATCGGCTGCGGACCTGGCGAGATCGCCTGCAAGAGGACATCGCCCAGATGGAGCACCAGCGGGAAGAGTTGCAGGAGGAACTGCGCCGCCGACAGTCGCGCGCGTGGCTGGAGGAGGTATTGCGAGACGCCGGATATCTCCCCGATGACGTGATCAGCGTGGTAGTCTACACGGTCACACCCGCGCCCGCGCCGCAGGATGCGGCGGTAGCCTCGCCTACGCCCACGCCCGTCCCGGCGTGGAGTGACGCCTGGTTCGATAATCCCCACTGGCGAGCCTGGCAACGGTTGATTTGGGGGGATTCATCGGAAGATCGTTAGCAAAAAGGATGTAATGGTCACAATGAGAGAGAACATTTTAGATGTATTGCGCCAGGGACAGACTATCCTCAGCGATGGCGCGCTGGGAACCATGTTGCAGTCCTACGACATTCCGGCTGGGACGCTGCCCGAATTGTGGAACGCCGAGCGCCCCGATGTGCTGCGGGCGGTTCATCAGGCTTACCTCGATGCTGGCTCACAGATATTGACCACCAATACCTTTGGCGGGAACCGCGTGCGAATACGCGAGGCGGGCCTGGCTGGGCGTGGCGTGGAGCTGACCCGGCTGGGGGTGTTGCTGGCGCGAGAGGTTGCCCAGGACAAAGCGTGGGTGGCGGGGTCCGTGGGGCCTACGGGCCAACTGATGGAGCCATTGGGGCCGCTATCAGAGGACGAAGCGGCTGACATCTATGCCGAACAGACGACGGCGCTCGCCGAAGCGGGGGCCGACCTGATCTTGATCGAAACGCAACACGATATTGCCGAAGCGACGGCGATTATTCGCGCAGCCAAGGCGCATACCCAGTTGCCCGTCTTTTGCACGTTCGCCTTTAATGCCAAAGGGCGCACCATGATGGGGCTGCGGCCCGGCGAGGCAGCCGCTCGCGCTGAGGAGGCCGGAGCCGACGCGGTGGGCGCGAACTGTGGCGAGGGACCGGCGGCGGTGGCGCTGGCGATTGAGCAGATGCGCCAGGCGACGAACCTGCCCTTGATCGCCCAGGCCAACGCGGGTATTCCCCAGATGGGGGAGCATCAACGGGCCGTATGGGATATCACGCCTGAACAGATGGCCGAGCATGTCCGTTCGTATGTGGCGGCGGGCGCGCGCGTGGTGGGGGGATGCTGTGGCACTGGGCCGCAGTATATCGCCGCCATTGCGGCGGCCCTCCGGTCAGTCTGATCGCGATATATGCCTGTGCCTGTGGCGTCGTCCACAGAAACCGCAATCCATCACAACAAAGGGGGTCTACATGGTGTCCAAGCTGGCTATAGACGGGGGAACGCCCGTAAGAGCTACGCGGCTGCGAGGGGGCTTTCACGGTTCTGCCGAGATTGATCAGCGCGAAGTAGATGCTGTAGTCAACGTGCTCAAGAAGAAGCGCCTGTTTCGCTTTTTGAGCGAGGGCGAGGCCGAGTCCGAGACGGCGCAAATCGAGGCGTGGTATCGGCAGCGGTTGGGGCGGCAGTATGCGCTGGCTGTCAACGGCGGCACTGCTGCGCTGGTTGCGGCCATGTATGGCATTAATGCAGGCCCAGGAGACGAGGTGATTCTCCCGGCGTATACGTATGTTGCCACAGCGGCGGCGGTGATTGCTGCGGGGGCCGTGCCCGTGATTGCCGAGATTGACGATTCGCTGAATATGGATCCCGCCGACCTGGAGAACAAGATCACGCCACATACCAAGGCGGTGATCCCGGTGCATATGCGCGGCGTGCCCGCCCGCATGGACGAGATCATGGCGGTGGCCAGGCGGCATAACCTGCTGGTGGTCGAGGACGTGGCCCAGTCCAACGGGGCCAGCTACAAGGGCAAGCTGCTGGGCAGTTTCGGCGATGCGGCCTGCTTTAGTTTCCAGCAGTACAAGATCATCACCTCCGGCGAGGGCGGCCTGGTGGCTACCAATGACGTGGCGATCTATAACCGGGCGCGGATGCAGCACGACTGCGCGATCCAGTTCTGGGAAGGGGCTGGCAGCCAGCAGTACAATTTCGTCGTCTCGGGCGAGAACTATCGCATTTCCGAGCTGGCGGCGGCGCTGGTACTGGCCCAGACGGACCGCCTGGAGCCATTGCTGGGGCGTTTCCGCGCCATCAAGCGGCGCATTGTCGAAGGGGTGGCGGATGTCCAGGGGATCACATTGCAGGATGTGCCCGACCCTGACGGCGAGTGCGCCATCACCTTTACGTTCTTTGCGCCGGACGCAGCTCTGGCCAAGCAGTTCGCGGCGGCGCTGAACGCTGAGAACATCTCTTGCGGCACGATGTACGACAACACCATCCCCGACCGGCACATCTACTGCAACTGGCCGTTTATGATGAGCGGGTTGGCGGAGGACCGGCGCGCGCCCTGGAAAAGCCCCTTCTATCAGGGGAACGTGCGCGGTTATTCACGCGATCAGTGTGCCCGGTCGCTGGACTATTTGGGGCGGGCCATTATGATCTTTATTGACCAGTCTTTTACCGATGAGGATGCTGATCTGGTTGCGGAGGGCATTCGTAAGGTGGCGGGCGCGCTGCTCTAGCAGTTCGCCAGACTGGTAGAGGCGAGTAATGCGCGTGCATCGAGCGGGGCACATGGCTCTGCTCGATGCACGCTGCTCTAGTGCCCACCGGAGAGAACTATGCCACGCAGTAAATTCACCATTGCGCTACGTAACGTTGCGCTGGTGCTGTTTGTCGTCCTGTTCGTCCTCTTTTTCTATACCCTGTTGCACGAAACGGGCCACGCCCTGGCAGGGGTGCTGGCGGGCGGGTCTGTGGTTGGGCTGAACGTGGATTTCCTGACGATTAGTGCCCATGCGCGTGTCGTCGGCGAGTTCACGAACGCGCAGCGGGCCTGGCTGAGCGTAGCCGGGCCGTTGCTTCCCCTCGTGGTGTGGGCGCTGTTCCTCCTGGTCGTGCCCCGCGAAGCGAACCCGGTGCTGGTGATGATCAGGGTCCTCAGTACGGTAGGCGTCCTGTCGACCCTGCTGGTGTGGTACGTCGTGCCTTTTCTGTATATGTCCGGGCGCGCTCCTGTTGGCGAAGATTCCAGCAATTTCCTGCTGCGCTCTGGCGCTGAACCGCTGTTGGTGAGCGTGGTGGCGGCGGCTTTATTTGTGGGTGGTTGGGTGTTCTACCGGCTCAGGATCGGGAACTTGGGCGAGGAGTGGGGTGTCTGGCGGCGAATGGATGGCGTGCTGGATAGCCCGCAGGTGCGGCGAACGCTGGCGGCGATGTTGGCCGTCTGGGTGCTGGCAATCGCCGGGCTGGTGGGCGTAAACGCGCTGGGGGCGGGCGTAGAGCAGGACGATATGGCCGAGCTTTTGCAGGGGCACGAGCAAATAGCCAGCGTGGAACTGGGCGAACGGGCGTATGAGGAGGAGACGCTATACCGCTTTACGCTGGAGCAGCCGAAAGCGGCGGCGAGCTTCTATGTGCTGCTGGAGGACGTTCGCGCGGCCTATGTGGACCTGAGCCTGGTTGGCGCGGACGGCTTTCGGGAGCCGCTGTTTCACGGGGAGGATTTCACCGCCGGGCGGGCCAGCGCACAGCCCGTGTTGTCGTTGGGTGCGGGGGAGTATGAGGTGGTGCTGACCAGCCGCGACTCCAGGGGGGCTGTTTCGGTCTATTTGAAGGTGGAATGAACAGGCGTTTCGCGTGTTTTCAGGCTTGACGCCCAATGATTGGCATCCTATGATGCTGGCAAGCACGCGTGGTCGAGAGCTGGCCCAGACGGCCAGGCTACCCAACGCGGCAACGTATCAGCCCAGGCCCATCGTCGTACAACGATGACGCATGGCACACTACCTACCACCGAAGGGAGCAACAATGATCGTTACAGGCATCGAAAGTTTTGTTTGCCGGGTCCCCGTCAGCGACAAGGCTGCGGCGCATGGGGTCTATCCCAATATCCACGTCACCCGAGTGACGACGGATGCGGGGATCAACGGGTACGAATTTGTGCCCACGCGCCCTTGGGCATTGGAAAAGGCCAGAAAGCTGGTTGTCGGGCAGGACCCGCACGAGGTGGAGCGCTTTATTCAACAAGGGCTGCTGCGCGCGCCCGCTGTGGAAGCGGCTTTGTGGGATATCATCGGCAAGGCAGCCGGGCAGCCCGTCAAGAACCTGTTGGGCAAGGTGCGCGATCGCATACCGTGCTACCTGACTTGCGTTTGGCCGGGCGCTGCCGATCAGTCTGATGTAACGTATGACCAGCAGGCGGCTGATCTCAAGTATTACAAGGATCACGGGTTCAAGGCGGCCAAGATTCGCGGTTTTCGTCGGCCGATTACCGCTGATGCCGACGCCGTGCGCACTATTCGGGACCTCGTGGGTGGCCGTGACGAGTTCCAGATCATGATCGACCGCACCGGCCCGTATTCGGGAACGATCTGGACGCTGGACGAGGCCATCATCATGGCGCGGCAGTTCGAGGCATTGGACGTTACCTGGCTGGAAGAGCCGATGAACCGTGGCGATGTGTTCGATCATGCACGGCTACGCGCTACGGTGGACATCCCCATTACCGGCGGTGAGGGGGACTATGGGCTGACCATGTTTGCCAAATACTTGCAGCATGGCTCGTTCGACATCCTGCAGCCGGAGCCGAACAACTGTGGCGGCCTGCTGACCACCAAAAAGGTGGGCGCGCTGGCTGAGGCGTTTGGCGTCCAGTGCGTGCCGCACGGCACCCACGGCCTGATGTTGGCGTCGCGTCTGCAAATCGAGGCGTGCATCCCTAGCTGCTGGATTCTGGAAGTGGCGTTGACCAACCCGCCCTTGCTGCCCTGGGAGCAGTGGGAGCATTGCCTGGCGCTGGTCAACCAGGACACGCTGTACGACGTCGAAGACGGCGAGTTCATCATCTCCGACCGGCCGGGGCTGGGCCTGGATGTCAACGAGAAGGCTATCGAGAAGTATCGCGTTTCCTAGCCTGAGCGATAGGGCGAAACGCGGTTCTGTTGCCCTCTTCACAACCCTCTCCAGAGTTGTGAAGAGGGCAACGTTTACCCACGACAAATGGCGGGCTTTGACAGATTCAGTTCTCTCATGTATACTACGTTCCGTTTGAGAGGGACCATCCATACTGGATGGAGGGATGGCCGAGTGGTTGATGGCGGCGGTCTTGAAAACCGTTGATCGCAAGATCCGGGGGTTCGAATCCCTCTCCCTCCGCCTTAACAGTGTATGGGGTTATCAGGGGAGGTGCCGGAGTGGTCGATCGGGGCCGCCTGCTAAGTGGTTGTAGGGGCATAACCTCTACCCAGGGTTCGAATCCCTGCCTCCCCGCTAGGTTTTGAGTTGACGGTTCGCGGATCCAACAGTGGTGAATTTGCCAGCCGTCGAACGATGTGGTACAATAGTTGTTGTTCAAGTGCAGTAAACCTAACATACGCGCCCGTACCTCAATTGGATAGAGGGCCGGTCTACGAAACCGTCTGTTGGGCGTTCGAGCCGCCCCGGGCGCACTGAAAGCATCACCTGACAGGTGATGCTTTTTTATTGCCAGCGCGTCGGCTCTATGATATACTGATGCGGCAGTCGCACACAAGCTCGCGCCGGAATGGTGCGCCTGCTGGACACACCGTAGAACACAGGGGCAGAGGCGGATAGGTAGCCGCGCCTTGCAGGCGCGTAATCCCGCGCCAGAATGGCGCACCTACCCAATTGTCCGCCTTGAGAGAACCACAGGAGGGGAGCCGATATGTTGAAGCACCTGTTTAGCTTTCGCGATGTCAACTGGTGGGTGCTGTTAGCCGGGTTGGGGTTGAGTTTCGTCTCGGTAACGGCCCTGGCTACTTTTGGCACGTACCTGTCCGAGACATCGCCCGAGTTTTACCAGCAGTGGGGCATGGTCCTGATGGTGCTGGGTGTTTTCCTCCTTTGTCTGCTCACCGGCTTTATCACCGGCAAGACGGCGGGCGATTTGCAGCTTCGACATGCTTTTCTGTCCAGTATGGGCGCGGCGGTGCCTTTGCTGCTCGTAGGCGTGCTGACCTTGAATCCCATGTTGTTGCTGATGGTTGCCGTAGCTGTGGCCGGGGCAATGAACGGCGGTTCGCTGGCTGTCCCCAAGCGCAGGTATGGCCCCCCGCGCAATCGCGAATAGCGGCCCCGCGAAGCATCGCGACCCGCGTGTCGCGACCCGCGCAGCAGCGTGGGCCTCTGCCTGATTTGTCAGGCGGGGTGGGTCGTGGTATACTACTGGACATAGGCCCCCTTAGCTCAGTGGATAGAGCACCGGCCTCCGGAGCCGGGTGCAGGCGTTCAAGTCGCCTAGGGGGTACACTTTTTGCTCGACATGCGCCCGTGGTCTGCCCATCGGGCGCTTTTTTTGTTCTCCGCCCGCAGTTTTCCTGCGCCAACTCGCCACAAGGGAGGTACGCTGTGAACCTGCTCGACCTGATCCACCGCACGCCTGTGCCCGCGCCCTGGAGCGAGGGGGAAAAGATTCCCTGGAGTGACCCCGCCTTTAGCGAGCGTATGCTGCGCGAGCATCTTTCGCAGGAGCATGACGCCGCCAGCCGCCGCTCTTTTATCATTGACCAGCATGTGGACTGGATATACCGCGAGCTATTGGGGGGCAACCCGACGCGCGTGCTCGATCTGGGCTGCGGCCCTGGCCTCTACACCAGCCGACTGGCCCGCCTGGGCCACTGTTGCGTGGGGGTAGACTATGGCCCCGCGTCGGTCCGCTATGCGCGGGAAACCGCCACGCGAGAGCGATTGGCCTGCACCTACATCGAAGAGGATGTGCGCCGGGCGGAAGTGGGGACTGGCTTTGGCCTGGTGATGATGCTGTTTGGCGAGTTTAACGTGTTTTCGCCCGCCGACGTCGACGCCCTTCTGAACAAGGCGCACGCGGCGCTGGCCCCTGACGGCTGGCTCTTGCTGGAACCGCACACGTTTGCCGCGGTGCGCGAAGAGGGCTTGCGGCCCTGCCGTTGGAGCAGCCACGAACAGGGCCTCTTCTCCGAGCGCCCGCACCTGTACCTGGAAGAAAACTTTTGGGATGAGGCGCAGCGGGTGGCTACCACGCGCTATTATATTGTGGATGCGGCCACGGGGCAGGTTACGCGGCACGCTGCTCACATGCAGGCGTATACTAGCGACGAATATAGCGCGCTGCTACGAGCACATGGCTTTGTGGGCGTGCGCCTGTACCCGTCGCTGGGCGGGCAGATGCAGGAGGGGCTGCTGGCGATTGCCGCGCAAAAGCGCGCCGGGGCCGAGCAAGGCTGAGTGGCAGGCGAGAGGATTGGACGCAAATAAACCGCCCGCGTGATGTACGGTATGCATCACGCGGGCGGTTTGTTGTTTGTGTGTGCAGGTTGACTAGAGCAGCGCCTTGACCCTGGCTGCGGCAGCGTCGATCTCGGCGTTGTTAGCCAGCACGCCGATCTCGATCATATACTCCCGCTCTTCGCCCGGCTCCAGGAATTGCAGGATGCCGCGCTCGCGGTCCTTGTCGCGGCCCTCGACCCAGCAGTTCGCCGGTTCAAAGCCGGTGGTATAGTGCCCGGCCATGACGTTCTTCCACTGGGTAAAGCGCGGTAGTTCGGCCTGGCGGTACTTGATATACACGCCCAGCCCCTCGCCGTTGTTGTAGGCTCGGTTTGCCAGCAGCACCGTCACGAACCCGTCGGCATCTGCCGCCATGTCGTGATAGAAGCACTGCTCCGCATAGCCTACGATGGGCGCTTCGTAGACATTGTGGTGGTCCAGACCGGGGGCGGCCACCTCATCTCGCGGCGTGACCGTCTTGGATGGGCCAATCAGTTCGGCCCCTTCGGCCAACAGCGGGAAGCCAAAGTTGATGTGATAGAGCATCATGTGAGGCGTCGTTGTCATCCCTTCGTTGGCAACAACGTCGCGGATGAACAGGCGCGACTCGCCCATATTGGCCGAGACGCGGCGGGCCAGGGTGATGTTTTCCCCAAAGATCACCGTCTCGCGCATGCGCCCGCGCACCCACATCTCATACTCATCATTGCGCCATCCGCCATCTGCCCAGACGTTGCTGGCGGACAGGTGGTTGAGGCGACCATGCAGCCCCAGCTCTTCGCCCTGGTCCACACAGGGCGCTCCGGCGGAGGTCATACCGCAGCCTGCCACCAACCCGCCGTGGAAGGTACGCAGCCAGCCCAGGCCGCCCTTTTCCCAGCGATGAGGATGTGCCGGGCCTACGGTGGACTCCCACGACAAGGAAGCGCCCTTGAACTTGGCGGCGCCGATGTCCATGCCACGATCCAACAGCACCGTGAACGACAGGCCCGAGCCGGTCTCGAAATCCGCCACGCGAACCCCGCGACTGTTGCCATCGTCCAGCACGCTCAGGCGCACGCCGCCGATCTGCGACAGGCTGCCCACGTACTTTTTGATCTCTTGCTCTGTCCAAGAGCGGCCAAATAGCTGTACCATGTCTACCTCCTATGCAGGCAAATAGGGATTGCTAGGCCAGCAGCAGATACGGCTCCTCGATGTAGCGCATGATCTGTTGCAAGAACCGGGCCGCGGGCGCGCCGTCAACGAGCCGATGGTCAAAGGTCAGGCTCAGCCACATATGCTGGCGCACGACGATTTGCCCATTCACGACAGCCGGTTCCGGGCGAATCCGGCCGACACCGAGGATAGCGCATTCGGGCAGGTTGATGACGGGCGTAAAGGCGTCCACCCCGTACATGCCCAGGTTGGTGATGGTGAACGTGCCGCCGGTCAGGTCGTCGGGCAGGAACTTGCCCTGGCGCGCGCGGTCTACGAGTGCGCGGAACGTCTTGGCCAATTCCTTGACGCCCAGCGTGTTGGCGTTGCGGATCACGGGAACCACCAGGCCGCGCTCGCTATCTACGGCCATGCCCAGGTTCACTTCGGCCAATTGGCGGATGCCCTTTTCTTCCAGGCGCGCGTTCATGTAGGGGAACTCTTGCAGGCAGCGGGCCACGATGACGGCCAGCAGGTCGTTATAGCCGACGTTAAAGCCGAGTTCCTTCGCCAGCGCGTCCTTGAGCTTGGTGCGGATATTGACCAGCTCGGTAGCGTCCACCACGCTCTCTAGCGTGACGGGAGCGGTGGTCTGGTGAGAAGCGTACATGCGCTCGGCGATAATAGCCCGCACGCCCGCCATCGGGACGATCTCCCCGGCTGCGGGTTGAGCGGGAGCGGCGGCTGGGGCCGGGGCAGTGGCCGCGGCCCGCACATCGGCGGATGTGACACGCGCGCCCGCTGCGGCGACAGACTCTAGCGGGATGCCCTGCTGCTCGGCCATGCGCCGGGCCAACGGGGTGGCCGCGGGCTGGCGCTCCAGGTAGCTCAGCACGTCCTGCTCGATGATGCGCCCATCCGGGCCAGAACCGGCGACATAAGCCAGGTCAACGCCCTTTTCGGCGGCCAGTTTACGCGCCCGTGGCGAGGCAAAAATGCGCTCGCGCTCTATCGGCTGGGCGGGGGCTTCTGCCGGTGCGGGGGCTGCTGCCGCCGGTGCGGGGGCCGCTTCAGGCTCCCCAGCCTCGGCTGGGGCGGCAGCTTCGGCTGGGGCCGCAGGCGCGGCGCCCGAGGCTTCGGCCAGCAGGCCAGAGATGTCCTCGCCTGCCTTGCCGATGATGGCTACTGGCGTGAGCACAGGAACTCGGATGCCCTTGTCCACCAGGATTTTGAGCAGGACGCCCTTGGCCTTGGACTCGACTTCCAACACAGCCTTGTCCGATTCGACCTGAAAGAGCACATCGCCGCGTCCGACCTCGTCACCTTCTTTTTTCAGCCATTCGACAATAGTGCCTTCTTCCATCGTCTGGCCCAATTTGGGCAGAACAATTTTGGTTGCCATGTTCTGTTTACGCCTTTCTTACTCTGGTTGGGTTAGCGGAGTACCTTGTGTACGCCGTCGATGATGTCCTGCACATTCGGGATGGCCGCGTCTTCCAGGGTTTCTGCCATCGGGACGGGCACATCCGCCGCGCAAACGCGCACCATCGGAGCATCGAGCCAGTCAAAGGCGGCTTCGTTAACCAGTGCGAACAGCTCGCTCAGGAAGCTCTGGGTCTTGTAGGCTTCGGTTACGCCCACGAGGCGGCCCGTCTTGCGCACCGACTGCACAATGGTCTCCAGGTCCAGCGGTTTGAGGGAGCGCAGGTCGATGACCTCGGCGCTGATCCCTTCCTCGGCCAGCTTGTCGGCTGCTTTCAGGGCATTGAGCACCTGGCGCGAGTAGGTGACGATGGTAACGTCCGTGCCTTCGCGCTTGATGTCGGCCACGCCCAAGGGGATAACATAATCCTCCTCAGGGACCGGCCCCTGGCTATTGTACAGCATTTTGTGCTCGATGAACATCACGGGGTTATCGTTGCGGATGGCGGCCTTGAGCAGACCCTTGGCGTCGTATGGGGTGGCAGGCATAACGACATAGATGCCGGGGAAGTGTACCCACAGCGCCTCAAGGCTCTGGGAATGGTGCGCGGCGATGCTGCGCCCGGCGCCGCCTTCGGAACGAATCACCATCGGGACCTGTGTCTTGCCGCCGAACATGTAGCGGTTCTTGGCTCCCTGGTTGGCGATCTGGTCCATTGCCAGCGGGGTAAAGTCGACGTACATGATCTCGGCCACGGGACGCATGCCGGTCATGGCCGCACCCACGGCGGCCCCGCCGATCAGTGCTTCGGAGATGGGCGTATCAATGACCCTTTCTGGTCCAAACTCGTCGAACAGGCCGCGAGTAGCGGCATAGGCCCCACCATACAGGCCCACGTCCTCACCCATGATGAACACGTTGGGGTCGCGCAGCATTTCCTCGCGCATGGCGTCGCGCAGGGCCTCGCCATAGGATTGCTTGCGCATGTTGGCGTCATTGCGTACCCGCTCGCGCAGGCGACGCTCCGCCTCGATCTCTTGCGGGGTAACCTGGAACGGCACATACACGTCTTGCTCGACCTCTTCCGGCGCAGGCATGGGCGAGTTCAAGGCGAACTCGGTGGCCTTTTCGATGGCTTCGGAGGCGGCTTCTTCGATCTCTTCGAGCTGTTCTTCTGTGGCGATGCCCATTTCCACCAGGCGCTTGCCAAACGTTACCAGAGGATCGCGGTCGCGCCAGGCTTGCTCTTCTTCCTTGGTGCGGTATTTGCGGGGATCGGAGCGAGAGTGACCATACCAGCGGTAGGTCTTGCACTCGATGAGCGTGGGGCCTTGGCCGCTGCGGGCGCGGTCCAATGCCTGAGAGACGGCCTCATAGACGGCGATGGGGTCCATGCCATCAATGGTGACGCCGGGCATGTCATAGGCAGAGGCGCGGGCCGAGATGTCGGGCAGGGCGCTCACGTTGGCAAAGGGCACGGACATGCCGTACATGTTATTCTCGACGACAAAGACGACTGGCAGCTTCCAGGCCGAGGCCATGTTGAGGGACTCGTGAAAGTTGCCCGTGTTCGACGCTCCATCGCCAAAGAAGCAGACGACGCAGCGATCCTGTTTTTGCAGCTTCATCGAGAGCGCAGCGCCCGTGGCTACGGGGATGTTGCCGCCAACGATACCGGTCGCGCCCAGGTTGCCCTTTTCCACGTCGGCGATGTGCATGGAGCCACCGCGCCCACGGCAGTAACCTGTCGCCCGGCCACACAGCTCGGCCATCATCTTGTTCAGGTGGTCTTGCTTGGCCTCAGCGCCTTCGGCCAGGCTGTCACCGCGCGCGTGGCAATGGCCGTGGCCGCGGTGGGTGCTGGTGATCAGGTCGTCGTCGCGCAGGGCCGCCACGGCCCCAACGGCTACTGCCTCTTCACCGGCATACAGGTGAGACGCGCCTTTGATGATGTTCTGTCCCAACAGGTCATAGACCTTGTCTTCGAACAGGCGGATTTCCCACATGCGCCGCAGGATATCCAATAACTCCTCTTTGCTCAATTCTTTGGTGCCTGCTACTTTTTCAGTCATTTTTGAACCTTCTATTGTATAATATAGTGGGGGCGTGTTGTTGGTCCCCTTGTCGATGCCGAAAGGGTGTTATTTCAAGCGGGTTACCTGTACCTGTTCGTAGACCTGCTTGATGCGTTCCCAGGAGGGAATGGCGGTGCCGTCTTCGGTGGCCGTAGCGGTACCGGCAGCCGTGGCCCAGCGCAAGATTTCCTCGGTGGGCAAGTTTTGTTCCCAGGCCCACAGCGCCCCGGCCATCAGGGCGTCGCCCGCGCCAACGGCGCTGACCTCCTTGATTTGCGGGGGGCGGGCCAGCCAGACATAGTCGTCGCTGGCGACGGCGGCCCCTCGCGCACCCAGCGAGAGCAATACTCGCCTTGGCCCCATCGCCAGGATGGATTCCAGCCCCTTGACCAGGGCGACGGGGGTATCCATGCGGTTTTGGGTAAGGGAGAGTGCCTCGTCGAAATTGGGCTTGATGAAATCGGGTCGCGCCCGGCAGCCTTCAGCCAGAGCAGGGCCGCTGGTGTCCAACGCTGCCCAGCCGCCTTTGGCCTGGATGGCCCTGACCAGATGCGCGTAGGTATCGACGGGCGCGCCGGGGGGCAGAGCGCCCGACAGCACGCACAAGTCTCCCTTCTGGATGTGCCCGACCAAACGCTCCTCGAACGCGCACAGGTCGTCCTCGGTCACTGTGGGGCCGGGTTCGTTTAGCTTGGTGGTTACGCCAGTGGCTTGGTCGATGACGGTGATGTTGGAGCGGGTTTCCCCGGCCACCTCCGTGAAATCGCAGGTATAGCCCTGGGAGCGCAGTCCTTCCAGCAGAACCTGACCATAGACCCCGGCGATGAAGCCGGTAATCACCGTTTCCACGCCAAAGCGGCCCAGCGTCACCGAGACGTTGATCCCTTTGCCGCTCAGGTCGGTGCGCGAATCCGTCGCCCGGTTCAGTTCCCCTATCTTCAGGGCGGGGAAGTGGATGGTGCGGTCTATGGTGGGGTTAAGTGTCACCGTGTAAATCATTGCCAGCGGGCCTCCTCACGCAACAGCCGGTAACGTTCCAACACTACTTTGCCTAGCGGTTCCTGGGCGTCTATCTGGCAGACATCCGTCATGACCGCTTCCAGTCCCTCCGCCTTGATGCGCTCTTGCAAAGAGACGGCGATGGGGTCTTCCGGGGTGTCAAAAGCCAACGCCCCGGCGATGGCCCACGCCAGGTTGACGGGCACGATGCCCGCCGCCTCGGCGGTACGGGCCGCCCCCACCAGTCGGTCAGACGGGGCCAACTTGCGAAGCGGGTCGCGGCCCAGGCGCAACACCGGGTCGGCCAGCACGCGGTTGGCGAACCGTTGCAGCAGATCGGCCACATGCGCCTTGAGCCAGTCGGCTGATGCGCCATAGCGCGCCACGATGCCCTGCACCGACTCGTCCAGGGCGGCGTCGAGGATCGGGCGAATATCGGGGTCTTCTAGCGCCTCATAGCCCAGGGTATGGCCGCGCCGATAGCCCAGATACGCCAGAACGGCGTGCCCCGCGTTGTGCAGATACAGCTTGCGGGCGGTATACAGGGGGAAATTGTCGCAAGGCTCCATCCCCACGATGGTGGGAATTTCCCCTACGAACCCGGAGCGGTCTACCGGCAGTTCCTTGTACGGCTCGACGATGATCAGCGAGGGGTCTTGTGCCCGCAACGCGGCGGGCAGTTCGGGAACCATCCGTCCGATGACCGTATCGACAAAGCCGACGTGATCTGCCAGATAGGCGCGCGCCTGTTCGTCGAGGTGTTCGACTACCAGACCGCGCAGGTAGGCCGCCGCGCCCTTGAGGTTCTCGCAGACGATGATATTGAGTGGGGCCTGCACGCCTTGTCTGGCGCGCAGGGTGATGCCCGCCGCCAGGGTAGGGGCGATGTAGGGCAGCACCCGCGCACCCACAGCCGTCGCCCCGATGGTGGCCGAGGCCACCACCTGAGCGACGGCTTGCACGTCAGTACTCAACAAGCCGGAGACAGGCCCGACCTGGACCTGCTCCGTCTTTTCGTTGTTCACCAGCCGGATGGTATAGCTGCCCCGCGAGCGCAGGGCCTCGATCAAGGGCTGGTCTATATCTACAAAAGTTACGTTGTATCCTGATTCCGAGAAGAGTTGGCCGAGAAAACCCCGGCCCACATTCCCGGCCCCCAGGATCACTGCTTGCTGGCGCATATTCGCTCCTCGCGGGTCAGAAGAATGCAGGTTTGCGGTGGAAGGCATGGACTAGTGCATCTCCTGGCCGCCCGTTACGTTGATGGCTTGTCCGGTCATGTAGGAAGACTCGTCTGACGCGAGAAAGACCATCACATTCGCCACATCATTATATACGCATCCACGCCCCAGGGGAACCTGGCCGAGATACTTGGCGCGCACTTCTTCGGGGGTGATGCCCCATCTCTTGGCGTACTGCTCGTACAGGCTGTCCACCCACAGGGGCGAGTCTAGCAGGTTGCCGGGGCAGATGGCATTGACCCGAATGCCATACTCGGCCAGTTCCAGGGCGAGGCTTTGGGTCAGGCCGATGCCGCCGAACTTGCTGGCTGCATACGCCGAGTTCTTGGAGCTGCCTTTCTTGCCCGATTTCGAGTTGATCTGAATGATGGCGCCGCTCTTTTGCTCCATCATCGGGCGGGCGGCGGCACGGGCCACGTTGAAATAGCCCACCAGGTTGACCTCGATCACCTTGCGCCAGCGGGCCGGGTCGATTTCGGTGAGCGCCCCGGCGGTGAGGATGCCCGCGTTGGAAACGGCGATATCCAGGCGGCCAAACTCGGCCACGGTGTGCGCCACCACTTGCTCAAACTGTTCCAGGTTGGTAACGTCGGCGTGTGCCCACAGGGTCTTGACGCCATAGGTCTCGGCAATGGTTTTCGCCACAGCCTCGGCCTTGTCATCCATGATGTCGGCTACGACGACCTGAGCGCCCTCTCGCGCCAGGCGGTGGGCCAATGCCTCTCCCAGACCCTGTGCGGCACCGGTGACGATGGCGGTTTTGTTTATCAAACGACGGCAGTCGGTCATGGCAGTAGCTCCTTCAGGAATTCCGCCTCTGCCTCGACGGTCCAGGAATGATTAGGGCCTAACTTGGCATAGACGTTGGGTAGGACGTGCTCGAGTTCCTCCAGGGTGGTGACGGGGAAATCGAGGATTTGAGGATAGATGACGACCTTGCCGGGGAAGGTCTGGTTGACGACACCTTCCAGCCCGTGCTTGACGCCCATCATGCCGGATACGGCGGCCACGGACAGGTTGGGGTTCAACTGTCCACTTTCGGCGGCAGTAAGCATGTTCCGCAGGTCGCGGATGGCAGAGCCACTGGTTCCGGTGAAGCGCACGCCCTTGTTCGCGACGGCGCTCAGGTCGATGGGTGCTTTGGTCCCACGGGAGAGGCCCGCAAAGATGTTCATGACGCCGTTGGCGGCCAGCATGGGCACCGCGCCAGCGACGACGCCCGCGCTGGGGGCCAGCACGACGATGTCGTCAAAGCCCGCGCCACCGGTCATTTCCACCAGACTGGCGTTGAACTCGGCGGGCGACTTGCCCTCAGGGGTGCGTAGTTCGAGTTGGATCTCGTTGCGCCTGGCCTCGATGAGTTGGGTGTACTTGGTGCGGGTGACTTCCAGGCGCTCCGGGATCAGGTCGGTGGCAACGGCCAGCCGGGGCGGTTCGGCGGCTTCGAGCACGCGCTGCACGTGCATCTGGCCCATTGGCCCAGCTGCGCCGATAAAGGCTGCCTTGCCGCCGGCCTTTAGCTCGGTTCGAACCGGCTCGTAGGCCATCGCGATCATGTCGCCGTCTGTGCCGACCAGGCTGAGGTTATCATAGTGCAGGCGGCCCACGTCGACCTGGGCTGTGCCCTCGAGGGCTTGTGCGCCCACGATGTTGAGGATGCAGCTTTTGTTGGCGGCGGGTTCCAGCAACTCATACAGGGCCACGTCAGGGCCGAGCATCACGATGTCGTCGAATCCGGCCTGTCCGGCGGCTTGCAGGGCCTCGGCCAGCGTATTGGCGTCAGGAGCGCCCAACTCGGTCAGCTTGAAGCCGTCGGACGCGGCGCGCTGGCGCAGTTCGTTGGCGAGGGCTGCGCTCACGCCCAGGGTGATGATCTGCGCGGGGGGCTGTCCGCCGTCATAGGGGGGCATACCCAGCACATAGTCTTCGCGGTTGCCCGGCCCCGCTGCGATGACCACGACGCCGCCGGGCTTCCAGCCCGCCCGATACTTGACATCGTAGGAGGCGGTGACACAGGCCCACGGCTCGGTAAGGGCGGCCTGGGCATAGCCCGTTTCTGGCTGAACCGGCAGCAGGTAGCACCCCTCGTCGCCTTCCAAGAGTTCCTTGCCGATGATGTTGAACTGGGACAGGCCGCCTTGCAGCGCATAGCCGTAGGCAATACCCTGGCCCTTGTAGTAGATGTCTGCCTGAACGATAAAACGGTCCCCTGGCTTGAACTGGTCCTTGCGGTTCTCGCCCACCTGGATAACGGTCAGCGCCACCTCATGGCCCAGCACCACCGGGTTCTTTTTCATATCGCGGCCCGTCAGGCGGGGGTGGGTTTCCCCGGCCTTGATGACCTTGATATCCGAGAAGCACAGCCCGACGGCGTCATGCCGCACGAGGAGTTCGTCTGGGCCGCAGGTAGGGGTGTCCACCTGGATGGGCTTGTCATCCAGGCCCAAGCTCTCCAGGCCCGCCCCGTAGAGAGGCCACAGCCAGTACCTGGCGGGGACTGCTGCGTCTCCCCGTTTGAAGGCGGCCAGCTTGGGGTCTGCATAGAGTTGATCGTGGTTCATAAGAGTTCTCCTTTATTGTACGGACGACCATCAGCCCAGCTTGAGCTGCGTGCGCCGGTAGAGTTCATCCGGGCGGGTGTGAATGCGCTGGACAGCTTCATCCGTCAGGAAATGTGGTCCGCCGAAGGCATAGCTTCCGGCGAGGATACGGCAGGTCTTGACATACATTTCGGAAATGCTATTGACTTCTCTGGGCGAAGACCCCAGAGCGATCAAGCCGTGGTTCTGCATCAGCACGACCTTGGGCGACATGCCCCACTCGTCCTGAAAGCGGTGGAACGCGTCGCGGACCGCTCTGGCGAGCGGCAGGCCGGGGTCGGTGTAGGGCACATAGGCCGGGGCCGGGCCGCAGACGACGATCTCATCGGGGAACAGCCGCCCGGAGATGGCGTCTGTCACGGCCACGGAGCACATCAGGGCGTTCACCGCTACGGGGTGCGTGTGCCCCACGAATTTCGCGCTCGTCTCGGACAGCGCCAGAGCGTGCAATACTGTCTCTACGGAGGGGCGGCGCTTGTTCGTGGCGTCTACCTTGGCTGCTTCCAGGGCGGCCTTCAGGTCGTCGTCTGACAGGCTGGCCTGGTCGGCCAGGGCGGCCACTGGCGCTACCCAGACGCGGACAAAACCGTCGGCGTCGATGGTGCGTAGTTCGGTGCCGCTGGCCTTGACGTAAAAGCTTCCGTCATCGCACAGGGCGGAGGTGTTGCCCTCTCCCAAGATAACCAAGTCGCGTTCGGGGCGGCCTAGCTCATTGGACATTTCTACCAGGGCTTGAAGGGTTTGTTGTGCATCTGCCATTGTCTTATGCTCCTAGGTATCCGCCCTCGCCACCGCCATTCGCGGCCTGGCGCTCGGCGCACACCTTTTCATAATAGCCGCTGGCCTGATAGGCGGCCAGGGGGTTGGGGGCCAGGCCCATCTCGACGCGCACAGCCGCCAGGAGAGGCCGCACGTCGGTGCGATAGGCGTCGAGCAGGGTTTCCTCAGCGGTAACGACGTCGCCAGACAACTGGGCTTCCTTCAGCCTGGCGCGGTCGACGAGCAGGGCGCGCGCATAGGCTTCTTGCACGTTAACCACGGACTGGATCATGCTGGCGACTTTGGGCTTGATGTTGATGCTCTCGTCGATCATGTAGGCCACGTTCATGTTGACTGCCGGGTCCATATCGCCCGCGACGAGTTCGTTGTAGATCAGGAACAGCTCGTAGGGGTTGATGGAACCCACGGTCAGGTCGTCGTCGGCGTATTTTTTGTTGTTGAAATGGAACCCACCCAGGCGGCCTTCGTCGATCAGCAGGGCAACGATCTGCTCGATGTTGGTGCCCAGCGGGTGATGGCCCAGGTCAACCAACACCTGCGCTCGCTCGCCCAGCTTTTGCGCGACGAGCATTGCCATACCCCAGTCGCCCAGATCGGTGTGATAGAAGGCTGGCTCAAAGAACTTGTATTCGATCAGCAGGCGCATGGGGGCGGGCATGGCGGCATATACTTCTGTCAGCGTGTCTACCAGGCGGTGCATGCGGTCGCGGATGTTATCCTGACCAGGGGAGCTGGTTCCGTCGGCCAGCCACAGGCTGATGACCTCCGAGCCGACAGTCTTGGCGATGTCAATGCATTCGAGCATGTGGTCCACGGCCATCCGGCGGATGTTGGGGTCTGGGTTGCACAGGCTGCCCAGCTTGTACTCGCTATCCTGGAAGAGGTTGGGGTTAATCGCGCCCAGGGTGAGGCCCAGCGATTGGGCGTAGGCGTTCAGGTCGGCATAGTCGTCCACCTTGTCCCAGGGGATGTGCAGGGCGACGGAAGGGGCGATGCCGGTGTACTTGTGAACCTGGGCGGCGTCGGCCAGCTTTTCGTAGGTGGTGCGAGCGGCGCCGGCCTGCTTGAACACCTTGAAGCGTGTGCCCGAATCGGCATAGCCCCACGAGGGGGTCTCGATCCATTGCGTCTTGAGGGCAGCTTTGACCGCGTCAACATTCACGCCAGAGCGGCAGAGTCTGTCGGCCAATACCTTGAAGCTTTCCTGCCAGGTTTCCATATATCCTCCTTTGAGAATCGCGAGCGATTGCGAGTGCACATGCGATATACAGCGACAACACGGGGCCGCGTTGCCTGCTATACCTGGATAACCTTGACGTCCTGGGTTTGTAGCTCTTTGATCATCTCGGCTGGCGCGTGCTCGTCGGTGATGATGCAGTGGATCTCTTGCGGCAGGGCACAGGAGGCAAAGGCGACCTTGCCGAACTTGGAGCCGTCTACGAGCACATTGACCTGGCGCACCAGGGAAACCAGCTTGCGCTTCAGGGCCACTTCTTCCGGGTTGGCATCGGTCAGGCCCTCTTCCAGCGTCAACCCGCGTCCGCCGAAAAAGCCTTTTTGCAGGTTGCCCTTCTCAAGAATGCTGCTGTCCCACGTGCCGACGATGGAGGCGGCTTCCCGCCAGATGGGGCCGCCCGGAACCATCACCGAGATGCCGGGAGAGCGCAACAGCTCCAGCGCTACATATAGCCCGGTGGTGAGCACGGTCAGGTCGCGCTTGCTGTAGAGGTAGCGGGCCATATGCCAGGCGGTGGTGCTGGCGTCCAGCACGATGGAATCGCCGTCGGTGACCAGTTCGGCGGCGGCGGCGGCGATGCGCTCCTTGGATTGGACGTTCTCGCGCTGGCGCACGGCAAAAGAGAGCGCGCCTTCGCCGGTGTGGGCGGGAATAGCGCCGCCGTGGGTACGCAACACGCGCCCGCTACGCTCTAGCTCGTCTAGATCAGAGCGCACGGTAACGGCGGACACGCCCAGTAGCTCGGTGAGTTCCGTCACCGAGACGCTGCCCATTGCCTGCAATTCTTGAAGGATGAGATCAAGGCGTTCTTGCCTATACAACCGACGCTGCATGTTTCGTTTTCTTTCGAATGTCTTCTGAGGCTTACTAAAGTGATTGTATCACAAGATGGGATGGGCGTCAATAGGCCGAATGGCGCAAGGTCTGTCCAGGGCTATGGGCGACCATGACGGCGAGGTCGAGTGAGTAACGATTCGAGAAGTAATCCGGCACAGCCATTGGGATGGGCGGTTTCAACTGCCTACGAGATGGCACGCCGTATAGTTGGACCGCCGGCTTCCAGCCGGCATAGTTGAGCCGCCAGGGATGGCCAATGGCACTAACTTTTCGCGGATCAAGTACTGGGGCAAAATCGGAGGCGCCCTCATCCGCCCTTCGGGCATCGGCATACCTGCCGCTTTCTCCCGGGGGGAGAAGGCGGTAAGCGCGGCAATAT
>JAAYXX010000189.1 GCA_012515695.1 Chloroflexota bacterium | reverse complement strand
GCTGGCATGGAGCGGGTCTCAACGGGTTGATGGGTATACCTGGGTCGTTGCCCGGGATATTGACGAGCACAAGCGGGCCGACGAGGCGTATTGGCGCAGCCTGCACGCCAGTGAGGCCAGGTTCCGGGGGCTGCTTAATTCTTCCAGCGATCTGGCGGCGATGGTGAGCAAGGATATGAGGGTGCTAGCCGTCAATGATGCGCTGGCAGAGCACATCGGGTACAGGCCCGATCAACTGCTAGGCCGCAGGCTGCAAGACCTGTGTCTGGAAAGCATCCTGACCCCTTTCAGGCTGTCACATCTGGAGCAGGTGCTTCAATCTGGCAAGCCCGAGCGCTTTGAGGACGAACGAAACGGCAGGCTATTTGATACGCGCCTGTACCCCGTCTTTAGTATAGATGGGCAGGTGATGGCGGTAGCGTGCTGTAGCAAGGATGTCACCTCTGCCCACGAGGCCCAGCAAGCCCTGAAGCGGCAAACCGAATGGCAGGCCCAGCTCTTGGAGAGCGCCCGCCATCTGACTGCCAGCCTGGAGATCGACCAGGTCCTGACCCGAATTGCTACAGAGGCGAGAAGCGTACTGCGGGCCTATGGATGCGCTGTTTATCTACTCGAGCCGGACGGGCAAACGCTGACCCCTGTGGTGGCGGTGGAACCTCCTTACGAAGACGCGATTCTCTCCACGCCGCTCAAGGTGGAGGGTAGTTTTACCGGCGAAGCAGTCAAGGCCAGGCGGGGGCTGATCTTTAACGATGCTCTGAACGCCGAGGTGGGCATGCAGATTCCGGGCACGCCGCTCCAGCATGATGAGCGGGTGATCGTGGTGCCCTTTGTTGTCGATGAGCAAGTGCTGGGAGCCATGTGCCTGAATCGAGGGGGGGTTCCCTTTACCCCGGATGACCTTGCGCTGGGCGAGACCTTTGGCGCTTATGCGGCTACGGCCCTCAAGAACGCGCGCGTGCATCGCGCCTTGCAGCGCGAGGTGGAGGAGCGCAAGCGGGTAGAGCAAGCTCTGCGGGAGAGCGAGGAGCGTTTCCGCACCATCGTGGAAACCGCTCCCGGCGTGTTGCACATTTTAGACCCGCAGGGGCGAACCGTGTATGCCAGCCCCAATTGCGTCCAGATTACCGGCTTTACCCCGGAGGAGCTACACAACCGACTCTGGTGGGTGCATGGGAATGATATGCCCAAGGCGCGGGCGCTGTTTGAGGCCACTCTGCGCGAGAAGCGGGGTTTTCGAGGCTTTGAGTACAGGGCGGTCAGAAAAGACGGCGAACTGTGGCATGCTTCCAGCTCTGGCGAGCCTTTGCTCGACCAGGATGGTAATGTAAGCAGCATCATTATCCAGACGGCGGATATTACCGAGCGCGTGCGGCTGGAAGAGCGCCTGCGCGAAGCACAAAAAGCCGAGGCCGTTAGTCGGTTGGCGGGGGGCGTGGCCCACGAGTTCAACAACCTGCTGACGGTTATCGTCGGCTATGGCGAGTTTGCCCTGAATGCTCTGGAGCCAAAGCACCCGCTGCGAGAAGATATGGAGGCCATCTGCCGGGCTGGGCGGCGGGCAGCCGAACTGACCCAGCAGCTTTTGGCGTTCAGCCGCCGACAGGCGTTTCGCGCACAGGTGGTACACCTGAATGTGCTACTGCAAAGCATGGGTGGAACGCTGCGCCATATCTTGGGCGACCAGGTGAAGGTGGTCTGCCGTCTGTGCGATGGCCGGGGCAGCGTACGCGCCGATGCTGCCCAGATCGAGCAGGTTATCACGCATCTGGCGACGAATGCGCGCGACGCCATGCCCGATGGCGGTACGTTCACGCTAGAGACGCGTAATGTTCTGGTGGATACTGAGCAGGTTGACGTGTCTCCTGGCGAGTATGTGCTGCTCATCATGAGCGATACGGGTTGCGGCATGTCTCCTGATGTGAAGCAGCACCTCTTTGAGCCGTTCTTTACCACCAAAGGGGTCGGCCAGGGCACGGGTCTTGGCCTGGCGACCATATATGGCATCATCACCCAGTTAGGCGGCAGCGTTCAGGTCGAGAGCGAGATGGGGCGCGGCACGATCGTGCGGATCTATTTCCCGCGAGTGGAGGTCAGCGCCGAAGACGAACCAGAGCTATAGGGCCAGCCGCTCATTGGGGCGCAAAGGGGCCGTGCGCCGGATGTCCTCCCCTGGTGGACGGCACTACTTCGTCTTCCAGACTGGCCGGTGCTGACAGCCGATCCAGTCGCGGCATTTCGTCGTCTGATAGCACCAGATCAACGGCCCCCAGGTTTTCCTGCAAGTGGGCTTTGTTGGCCGACTGGGCGATGGCGATTACCTGGGGCTTTTGGATGAGCCAGGCCAGAGCCACCTGCGCCGCCGTAGCTCCGTGCGCTTCGGCGATTTGTTGCAGGACGTCGTTATCTAGCAACTGCCCATGCTCCAGCGGGGTGTAGGCGGTCAACAAGATGTCGTGTTGCTGGCAGTATTCCAGTACGCCGTTTTCCTCCGGCTCGCGCACGAACAGGCTGTAACGCACCTGGTTGGTAGCGATCAGGCTGTTCGTAAGGCGGAAAGCCATGTCCAACCGCCCCCGATCGAAATTGCTGACGCCCATATAGCGGATTTTGCCCTGCTCCACGAGTTCGTTCAGGGCCTCAAAGGTAAGCTCCAGCGGCACTTCTGGGTTGGGTGCATGAATCAGGTAGAGGTCTATATAGTCGACGCGCAGGCGCCTGAGGCTCCCTTCGACGGCTTGGAACACGTCGTCCCGTTCCAGATGTGCTCTGGACACTTTGCTGGTGATGAACAGGCTTTCACGGTCATAGTCCTGAATAGCCAGCCCGATGAGGCGCTCGCTGTCTCCCCCGGCATAGACTTCGGCTGTGTCGATGTGCGTATACCCCATGTCGAGCGCCTCGCGCAGGGCGCGCAGGTCGTAGTCTGCCTCTGAGGCATCAACGCCGTACTTGCTGGTCCCCAGTCCCAACACCGGCACTGGTCGGCCATCGTGCAGTTGCTTGTATTTCATTTCTCGAACCTCCTGTATTCATCCCGGTAGTGGCCTCACGCCGGGGGCTGTGGGATAGAAAACGCCCACCCTGTAAGAGACAGCGGGCGGGCGTAGCAGGAGCGTCCGAGAATGGTTGAGCCGATACCGGGCAATAATCTAGATCGGTTCTAGTATAATGTGAGCGGGATTCAGGGTCAAGAAGCACCGTCGTCTGGACTGTTGTGCGCGGGTGCTTGTTGACAGCCCAGGCTGCGGGTGTACCATAGGAGCGGCGTTACTCTCCATCGAGCATTCATTGAGGTCGGCGAAAGGTCGGCCTTCAGGTTACACGAAAGGATTGTGTTATCTCATGGCAACTCCCAAGAGTTATCTTATTGACATGGACGGCGTGCTGATTAGCGGGCCTCGCATGATACCGGGCGCGAACGAGTTTATCGAGCGGTTGAAGGCTCGCGGGGCGCCTTTTCTCGTGTTGACCAACAACCCCATGTACACCCCACGCGACCTGTCTCATCGCCTGCTGACTATTGGCCTGGACATACCCGCCGAGCATATCTTTACCTCGGCGATGGCTACAGCGCGGTTTCTCGCAACGCAAAAGCCCAATGGCACGGCTTTTGTAATTGGAGAGAGCGGGTTGACCGAGCCGATTCATCAGGCCAACTATGTCATCACGGATCGCGACCCGGACTATGTGGTGTTGGGGGAGACGCACAGCTACAACCTGCAGATGATTACCAAGGCGATCCAGTTGTTAGCGGCGGGCGCCCATTTCATCGCCACCAACCCCGACCCATCTGGCCCTTCCGACATTGGGCTGGTTCCTGCTTGTGGGGCCATGGCTGCGCTGATCGAGAAGGCCAGTGGGGTCAGCCCGTTTTTCGTTGGCAAGCCCAACCCGCTGATGATGCGGAACGCGCTCAACTATTTGGGGGTGCATTCCGAGACCACGGTGATGGTGGGGGACCGCATGGACACGGACATCATCGCGGGGGTAGAAAGTGGGATGGAAACCATCCTGGTGCTATCGGGGGTCACCTGTCGGGAAAACGTGAGTCGCTACCCCTATCAGCCGACGCATATCCTGTCGTCTGTAGCTGAGATCGAGCCATAGGTGGAGTGGGGCGGTCACTGGTGAAAAGCGTATAAAAAAAGCGCGGGGGCAACCCGCGCTTTTCGGTTCATGTTAGATGTTGCCAGGCCGCAATGACCTAGTACATCTCATCTCGACCGCGAGAACCACCCCGGCCACCGTTACGACGCTGCCCGCCGCCGCCATATGATCGCTCTGATCGTTCGCGGGGAGGCCGAGCTTCCGATACAACGATGGTGCGCCGGTCTAGCTCTGTGTCATTCAGGCGCTCGATTGCTGCTTCGGCTGCGTCTTCGGTTCCCATTTCCACAAACCCGAATCCCTTTGACCGTCCGGTCTCACGATCGGTTATCACGGCAACCGAGTCTACTGGTCCCACCTCGGAGAACAACGACCGCAGTCGTTCCTCGGTAGTATCGTAGCTCAAGTTGCCCACATACAGTTTCTTGTTCATCTTACCTTGCGCTTCCCCCGAAAAAAACTGGGAGCTTAGAGGGCCACCACGTTCGTGGCCTGAGGGCCTTTGGGGCCTTGTTCTACGGTGAATTCTACCCGCTGACCTTCGTTCAACGAGCGATAGCCTTCGGACTGGATCGCCGAGTAGTGCACAAAAACGTCTTCGCCACCCTCGCGCTCGATAAACCCATAGCCCTTGCTGGCGTTGAACCACTTAACAACACCCTGGACGCGTTCCGACATGTACTGATTCTCCTTAATGATGCTAAATCCGTCGGTCGAGCTTCCTGGGTAAGAAAAACGACCGCGGGTCTAAGGACCTGCGGTCGTTCTGACACCGAACAGGAACTCTTCCTACATACTTCTTTATATCACACCTCTTTGTTCCTGTCAATTCTTCCTCCAAATCTGCACAAAATCGCTTCAGTTGGGTATATGGCAGGCCGCTTTTCTTTTTGGGAGAATGGGGGTATGCTGCCCATACAAGCTATTGCCCAATTTCATTCGCGTACTCGCACGGGGGACACCGATGAGCACAGTCAGCATTGCGTTGCTTCAGATGAGGGCGTTTGCTGGAGACCAGCAGGCCAACCTCTCCAAAGGGGAGGCGTTTTGTCGCCGGGCCAGGCAGTTGGGCGCGGACATTGCGCTCTTTCCCGAAATGTGGAATATTGGATATACGTTCTATGACCCCGAGCAGCCGGGTTCTCGCGAGGGGTGGGCTGCTCAGGCGGTGGGGCCGGAGGACGCCTTTGTGACGCATTTCCGCGCACTGGCCCAAGAGTTGCAGATGGCTATCGCGCTGACCTACCTGGAACGGTGGCCGGGCGCGCCCCGCAATACCGTGTCGCTCATTGACCGACATGGCGACATTGTGCTGACGTATGCCAAGGTGCACACCTGCGAGTGGGGCGTAGAAAGCGCGCTGACTCCTGGTGATGCGTTCCATGTGTGCGCGTTGGACACGGCACAGGGGGAGGTGCAGGTGGGGGCGATGATCTGCTACGACCGCGAGCACCCAGAGAGCGCCCGCCTGCTGATGCTCCAGGGGGCCGAGTTGATCCTGACGCCGAATGCTTGCGAGTTGGAAATCAACCGTCTCAGCCAGTTTCGCGCTCGCGCCTATGAGAACATGGTGGCTGTGGCGATGGCAAACTATGCTGCTCCTGATGCGAACGGGCATTCGGTGGCGTTTGATGGGATGGCCTATGACGAGCAGTGGTCACGCGATATGTTGATGGTCGAGGCGGGGCCGGAGGAGGGGGTCTACTTGGCGACTCTAGATCTGGAGCGGCTGCGGGTGTATCGGCAGCACGAGATATGGGGCAACGCGTTTCGCAGGCCGGGGCGGTATGGGCTGCTGACCTCGCCAGAGGTCAAGCCTCCGTTTGTGCGCGACTCGGCCACGCGCTAGGAGCGCGACCGTCCCACGACAGGCATCTGGTGGACATGCTTGCCGGGTAGCTGTGGCTTGCTATCAGCCATTTGGCGGTTGTGGGAGACGATGGGGCGCGTTAGAATGATGTTGCGTCGAGTCTGGCTTGATGCAAGGCGACGCGTCACCTTGTATCGCATTATCAAGCCAAAGGACGCCCACTGTAGGGCCAAGGTTGAGATGAGCAAGGTAGTAAACTGGTGATGCTCTGGTCGGCAGGGCCGCCACCTGGTTGCTAGGAGGGTCCATGTCTACCAAGATTGCCGCCGTGCTGCTGTTGGTGGCTATGTTGGTGCTCTTGTTGCCCAAAAAACTCCGCGACCCGCTTGTTGAGAAGCTGGGGCGGCCCATCGGCATTCTGGCGATTATCGGGGCGCTGCTGGTGGTGATTATGCCCGCGATCAGAGCGTCCAGGAGCGCGGCGAGCACGCAAGCGCCACAGGCGGCGGCACAGGTACAGGCCGCCATCGCGACAAACACGCCAGAAGTGGACCCGGCCTGCCGCTTTGAAGGGCGGTTCCCGGCCATCGGGAAGGGAACCAAGGGGCGGCTGGCGGATATTTCGGGCTTGCCGAACCCGGGGCAGGCCCCCCTGGTGATCCATCGCATCGAATGGTCGTGCCAGGAGTGTATGCAGGCTGATGTCTTTTACGGGAATACGAGTTGGAAGGCTAACCGCTCGCTGGAAATCCCCCCCGGCAAGCAAGGGTTGTTGTATGTGTGGTATTACCCCGAACGCGACCCCATGCGCAAAACTGACCACGACTATCAAGTGACTATCCACTCTAACGCGGAGAACTGTCCCAAGCTGGTCGTGGATGTGCGCATCCGCTACGAGTGATCTCCCCCCAAGCCAAACTTTGGTTGACACCTCCTTGTAAGTTGCGTATAATTGTCGCGGAATTTCGCTGGTGTATCGTAGACCGTTCAGGCATGAGGGTAGAAACACATGGAATCTAGCAGTAACAGCGACGGTAGTAGTCCGCTACAACAGAACCCCGCAGACCATCTACGTTACGGGAATGTTGATCCTCCCTGATCGACAGGCAGCGTGTGCTTCTATGGGATCCCCATAAGGCGCGGCCTGTTGCCGCGTTTTTTCTTTTCTAGAGGGGGATGCCCGTAGCTCGCGTGGTCTGTGGGATGCAACTCGATCACAATTCAGGGAGGTATCTCATGGCCACGTATCTCAGCCAAATCATCAACAAGCCCGTGTGGGGCGAGCAGGGGCAGCGCCTGGGCCGCTGCATGGACCTGCTGGTCGAAGAAATGGAGCAGGGCGCCCCGGCCCTGCGCGCTATGGCTATGCAGCAAAGAGATGGGCAGGAAATCCTCGTGCCCGCCAGCCAGGTCTCTTGGCTCAGCCCCGCGATTATCCTCAGCACTGCCCGACCTGCCGTCTACCAACCCCGTGGAAACGAGCTGTGGTTGCGCCGTCAGGTGATGGATCGCCAAATCGTGGACGTGGAGGGCCACCGGCTGGTGCGGGTGAACGATCTCCAGCTTACACGCGTGTCCGGCAATGGGCACTATCACCTGACTGGCGTGGCGGTGGGGACTGGCAGTCTGGCGCGGCGGTTGGGCATCGAGGGCCTCAGCAAGCGGGTCTCGCGCCTCTTGGGCCAGGACCTGACCGATCGGGTGATTCCCTGGCAGGATGTGGCGCCGGTAGAGGCCGACGCTCCCATCCGCCTGCGCGTCAGCCGCGAGAGAATCCGCCAGATCAACCCCGTGGACATGGCAGATCTGATTAGCGAGATGGACCACGCGGCGGGCGTTCACCTGTTGGAGCGGCTGGACGACGAGACTGTGGCGGACGCTATGGCCGAGATTGAGCCAGACATGCAGGTTTCGGTATTGAGTTCCCTGCCGCCGGAGCGTGCCGCTGACGTATTGGAGGAAATGGACCCCGACGACGCGGCAGATCTGTTGAGCGCCCTGGAAGACACCGAACGCAGCAGCCTGCTGGAACTGATGGAGAAGGAGGACTCGGTTCTGGTAGAAAAGCTGCTGTCCTATCCGGAGGATACTGCCGGAGGGATTATGACGCCAGAGTTTAGCACGCTCCCCATTCATCTGCGGGCAGGCGAGGCGATGGAGTACTTGCGCCGTTCTGAACATGCCCAAGAAGATGAGACGATGTACAACCTGTATATCGTAGACGAGGAGGGCAGGCTGCGGGGCGTGCTCTCGTTGCGTGCGTTGGTGATGGCCGATCCACAGACCCCGGTAGCCGAGATTATGGAGGACCATCCGGTGACCGTCGAGCCACTGATGCCCCAGCGGGACGTGGCCCGGCTGGTTGCCAAATATAACCTCCTGGATGTTCCCGTGGTGGATGAGCAGGGGATTATGCAGGGCATTGTCACGGTAGATGATGCCATTGACGCCATTATCCCCACGGCGTGGAAAAAGCGCCTGCCGCGCTTTTTCTAAGATGATGATTCGACACCATTCAGGAGGTTATCCATGACGTTTTGGCAGCGAATTGGACGTGTTCTGCGCCGGGCACTGTTTTTTGTGAGCGTGCTGGGGCCGGGCTTGATTACCGCCAGCGCGGACAATGATGCGCCGGGTATTGCGACATACTCTGTCGCAGGGTCGCGCTTTGGCTATTCGTTTCTGTGGATTCTGGTATGGATCACTCTGGGGGAGGTTGTCGTACAGGAGACGGCTGCGCGCATGGGGGCGGTGACTGGCAAGGGGCTGACCGACCTGATCCGGGAACGGTTTGGGCTGCGGCTGACGTTCCTGGTGATGCTAGGTCTGATCGCCGCGAATCTGGGCACGACGGCGGCCCAGTTTGCCGGGGTGGCCTCCAGCGTCGAGCTGTTCGGCGTGTCGCGGTATATCGCTGTGCCTCTGGCGGCGGGGGCTGTGTGGTTCCTGGTGACACGCGGCTCTTACAAGCGCGTGGAAAAGGTGCTGCTGGTGCTGTCGCTGTACGCGGTGGCCTATATCGCCTCGGCGATTCTCGTGCGCCCGCCCTGGGGCGAGGTGCTGCGTATGGCGCTGATCCCGACGATACACCCCAGCGCAGACTATTTGCTCTCTGTGCTGGCTACGGTGGGCACGACGATTACGCCCTGGGCGGCGGTGTATTTGCAGGCTTCTATCGCGGACAAGGGCGTCCAGATGCGCGATTATGCCAGTGCCCGGCTGGATGTGGTGTTTGGGGCCTCTGTTGGAAACATTGTCTCGGCGTTCATCATTATCTCGACTGCGGCGACGCTGTATGTGCGGGGTATCGTGGTCGAGTCGGCGGCGGAGGCGGCCCAGGCGTTGGTTCCTGTGGCGGGGCCTTGGGCAGAGGTGCTGTTTGGTGTGGGGCTGTTGGGGGCGTCGCTATTGGCGGCGTCTGTGTTGCCCCTGGCGACGACGTATGCGGTGTGCGAGGTGTTTGGCTGGGAGCGGGGGCTGAACCAGCGCCCGGAGGAAGCGCCCATTTTCTATGGGCTGTATACGGCGTTGATCGTGCTGAGTTCGGTGATCGTGCTGATTCCCGGCCTGCCGCTGTTTCCGTTGATGTGGCTATCTCAGGTGGCAAACGCGGTGCTGCTGCCGTTGGTGCTGGTGCTTATGCTGCGGCTGGCGAACAGTGCGGACGTTATGAAGCAATGGGGTAATGGCCGGTTTGCCAATATTCTGATTGTCGTGCTTGCGGTGCTGGTGGGGCTGGCGACGCTGGCGCTGTTCGCAGGGTTGGGCTGAGGGCCGACAGATGCAGAACGCGCCAGAGTGGCGCGGCTGCGACCTGGACCGCCAGCATCCTGCTGGCAGAGTACAAGCCGCCAGGGATGGCGGCGGTCCACAAGAAGGACCGCCAGCAGTCCTTCCTGGCTCCCGCGCGCGCCAGGGATGGCGCGGTTACGGCTTGGGGGCAGCGCCATAGTTGGTGGTGGCGCTGCCCCCTTGTGCGTTCGGTGGTCTAGGCTTCGTCGTAGCCTTTTAGCGGGCGTACCCAGATGTTGCGAAAGCGCACCAGATCGCCGTGATCCTGGAGCATGAGCGGGCCGGTGGTGGCGCGTGTCTCGTCATAAGACGTCAACGTGCGGTGGCCGGTGGGGCCCATGATCGCTTGATGATGGTGCAGCACCACGCCGTTGAGTATCACCGTTACATAGGCAGGGCTGACCAGCCTGTCACCGTCGAAACGCGGGGCGGTGAACAGGATGTCATAGGTCTGCCATTCGCCCGGCTTGCGGCAGGCATTAACCAACGGGGGATACTGCCCATAGATGGCGCCCGTTGTGCCGTCGGCATAGGTGGGGTTGTCATAACAATCAAGCACCTGGATTTCGTACAGGCCCATCAGGAACACGCCGCTGTTACCGCGCCCCTGGCTGTCTCCCTTGACGACGGCGGGAGCGGCCCATTCGAGGTGAAGCTGGCAATCGCCAAAGTGCTGTTTGGTCTCGATATTGCCGGTGCGGGGAACCACTTCCATATAGCCGTTCTCGACCTTCCATTGCGCTTCGCCGTTGCTCCCCTTCCAGCCCGAGAGGTCGCTGCCGTCAAAGAGGATGATGGCATCCGACGGGGGCTGACCGGGCTGTTCCGGGCAGCTTGCTGTGCCCGGTGTGATGATGCGCGGCTGGGGCCGCTTGCCGTCGTGTACGCGCCATTGCGAATCGGGCAGGAAAGGCGTGTCATCGTAACCAATCGGTTGAGTTGCCATTGCTTTGTCTCCTTTGTTGAATCGGGAATTGGTTGTAGATTGCTTGAAACAAAAGGCCTATTGCGTGACGCGCAGTGCCTCGCCCGCGCTGATGTGTGCTGGCTGGGCCAGGATAAGCGTGTCGCCCTCTACGGTGAAGGGAATAGTCTGGTTGCCGAGGGTGATCGTTTGCGCCTTTACGGGAAGGATGAGCCGTTGCACGTCTAGCGTGCCATACAGCACGCGCAATTCCGCGCCGGAAGGCTGCAAGATCACCTCGCCCCAGCCAGTCCCCAGGGACCAGAAGCAGCGAAAGCGTCCGTCGGTCATGCGGATGGGGCGAAAGCCGATCAGGCCGCGCACCATGTCGAACTCGAACCCGCTGAAGGCGTTGAGCAGGGCATAGCTGGCCATTGCGCGGGCATAGTTGCTACCACACTCGAACTCGTTCCAGGGGTTGCGCTTTTCGCCATCATACCGCTCGCGGATCGCCTCGACGCAGGTCATCCCCTCGTCTACCAGGCCGCTCTGGATCATCTGAATGGCCCCGGCGTATTCAAAGCCGGTCATTGTCTCCTGGGCGTAGGTCAGGGGAATGGCGGGCTTGTAGCGGCCCTCTGGCCAATCGCACATGATCAGCCCGCCTTCGTCGTTCAGGCTAAAGACGCGCCACGGGTTGTAAAAAGCGCGCATGGGCGACTTGAAGCAATATCGCCAGATGGCGGCCAGGGCGCGGCGGGTCTGCTCGGGGTCGAACAGTTCTCCCAGGCCATACAGGTTGGCGTGCCACTGGGCCAACACCTGGTCCAACCCGCACCCCTCGCCGACCTGATATTTGATCTCGCCGTGCTCGTCGTCCCAATACCGTTCCATCGCGTCGTCAAAGGGAGCCAGCAAGCTCTGGTCGCGCAGGTCAATCTGCTGCTGATAGTATTCACCGTTGAACAGATGCTCGTCTACCCACGCTTTGCCCCTGGCGAACAGGTCGCGGTAGAGGGTGGCGGTATCCGGCTCGCCGAGGGCGTCGGCCATCTCGGCCCCGGCCTTGAGCGCGCCCAGGTAAAAGCCGGTCAGCCAGGCGTTCGGGCCGAATAGCTCCATATCCAGGGTGTGGTGCTGGCGGCCCCACAGCACGCCGGTCTGCTCCGGGTCCCATTGGTCGGGGTTGGCGGGGTGCCATGCGTAGGCGATGGACGCCTTGAGCGCGGGCCACAGCCGACGCAGCCAATCCGTGTCGCCGCTGATTTTCCAGTCGCGGTAGGCTTTCATCACGCCGCCGAACTGTCCGTCGGCGCAAGGGCGGAAGGTGGAGCGGCTGCTGCCCAGGGGGAGTTGCAGGCGGAAGGGCATCCCACCTTCGGGTTGCAGGTTATAGGCGTAATCCGCCTCGCGCATGGTGCGTTCCAGCGCGGGAAAGAGAAAAGGCACCGCCTGTTGGTAATTCCACACGTGCGTGCACGAGCCTTCGCAGCAGCCCGAGCTGGGATGACACCCCTCAAAGCCGTAGAAGGTGCCATCTTCCAAGCGCATGACCGTGGCGGTTTTCATGATCGAAATGTTGGCCGAGACGGCGTCCAGCGCGGCATCGGGCAGGTCGGAGGTGAACAGGGTTTCTTTGAACAGCCTGGTTTCCCCGTACAGGCGCTCCCACTGTTCCAGGGCGTACAGCGCACTGGCCCGCGAGTTTTCCCATTGGGTGGCGTAATAGTTGCGCCAGGTGCAGGGCACGCCGGACTCTTGGGCGCAGTTGCAGGCTTGCGGGTTCCAGTAATTCTGGCAGTTGGGAAAGCTCCATGCGATGACAAAGCGGGCGCGTTCTTTCGCGCCGGGCGCTATGGTCAGGCGGGCGGCCAGCGTGCCGTGGTTGTCCTTGCCCGCCTTGTCCAGGGGGTAGCTGCGGTTCTTGAGCGGGCTGGGTGCGGTGAAATCGCGCCAGTATGTTTCCAGGTTGTCGTTCCAGCCCCCGCGAAACCAGTATTCCTGCCAGCTTACATCGGGCGCGTCTGTGGCAAGGGTCAGGTCGCCGTAGGCCACCTCGTCTGGTTGGAGCGCATCGCTCGTCAGGTGCAGCAGGTGAAAGCGTCCCTCGCGGGTAACCTGCTGCTGGTTGTTGGCAGGCAGCGGGTTGCCCAGGGTGGCCGCCACGGTGTAGGTCAGCGGCGCGTCTGTGGTGTTCTCTACCTCGACCTCCAGGAATGCGGCGGGGATGCCCGAATCCACATCGTTCAGCGGGATAAAGGGGTTGAACGCGGTAAGCGTCACCTGTCCAGGGAAAGAGTCATCCTCAAAGGCGAGTTCGGCAATGGGGAACTCGCCTCGGAAGGTGGTTCCGGCAAAGTGGGGCATGCCCGCCAGGTATTGGCGGGGCGGGCCAAAGCCGAACGACTGATACGCGCCCGAACCCAGTTGGCCGGTGTAGGGCGGGTGCAGGTCGCCGTTCAAGACGCGAGCGTCTACTATGGCGCCGTCGCGCTCGGCTTTGATCGCCAGGTGGGAAAAGCCGTTCACGCTGCCTTTGTTGGGGCGGTTGAATATCTCCCAGTCGATCAGCCTGCCGTTACCGGCCAGGCCAATGCAGCCAGTGCCGATCCCTCCCAGGGGGAAGGAAATCTCGTTTGTTTTGCGGCCACGGTAAATGAATCTGCTCATCGTATCTCCTTCATCGCATACAGGGTAGGCTGGGGCGTTACTCCCACGCCGAGCGCAGCGTATGCACAGTCAGCGTATGGACCCGCACGCTGCCGCCCCTGACGCATAGCTCCAGGGTATGGTTGGCATCGCTGGGCAGCACGCCCACGGGCAGGGCCACCAGTCCGTCGTTGCCAAACGCTTCGATGGAGGCGCGATCCACCAGGACGCGCAGGCGCACCCGCCCGTCCATCGGCGTCAGCGGTGCGCGTCGCCCGGCGCATTCCAGCCTACCGCCATCATAGAACACGGGGATGCCTCGCACGTAAAAGCCGAACTGGGTGGCGTCTTGCGGCTCGAACTCGACCTGGATGTCGAGCAGGTCACCCTGGACGGCAGCGAGGGGGTTGTCGCCCGGCTGGATTGTCATGTCCTGCCAGGTGTACGTCTGGTCGTACAGCGTTTCGATTTCCCGCACGGGGTAGCTGTTCAGGCGGATGCCCTCTGGCGTAGAACGCAGGGTCAACGTGCAGGGGAATGACATTTGCTGGTTAAAGGGCATGCCGGGCAGGTTTACCCGCAGCCAGGCGATCTGGATGCGTCGCCCGTCGGCTGCCGGGATGTCGCTGAATGTTTGCGCGGCATAGTTGTCGCCGCCCCAGTCGTAGCGTTGGGGCTGGCCCTCTGGCACAAAAGTGGCCCCGTCAAAAGTGCCCAACTGGTAGGTTCCATTGCCGCCCCAGAATACCCACCGCGCGCGGGCCGGGTCGCCGTCTATGGGCAGCTCGAACAGGTCGGGGCACTCGGAACAACCGGGCAGGGTGAGGGTCTGGAGGAGCGTCCACGCCTTGAGGTCGGGCGAAGCGAGCAGGGCATAGTCGTTCTCGTCCAGATACAGCGCCATGACCCAGCGGCGGGTGGGGGCGTGCCAGATGACCTTGGGGTCGCGGTTGCTGCCCGCAATGTGCGCGACCACCGGATTCCCCGCATAGGGGGTAAAGGTACGGCCCCGGTCTGTGCTGTAGGCGATGGACTGGGTGAAGGGCTGCCCCTTGGACTCGACGGAGGTATCGCCGGCGGAAGTGTAGAGGCATACCAGCGTTTGCTCGTCGCCAGTCTGCCAGCCGGCGGTGTTCTCGTGGTCTACCACGCCCGACCCGGAAAAGATGGTCCCCAGTTGGTCGGGGAAGATGGCGTCGCCCAGTTCGCGCCAATGCACGAGGTCGGGGCTGACGGCGTGACCCCAGTGCATGTTGCCCCACTTCCAGCCGTAGGGGTTATGCTGGTAGAACAGGTGATACTCGCCCTGGTAATACATGAGGCCGTTGGGGTCGTTGTTCCAGCCGCGTCGCGATGTGAAATGGAATTGCGGGCGGTATGCTTCGCGGTAGAGGGTATCGGCGCTCGGCAAGGCGTCCTGTTGCGTAATGGCGTCCAGCGCCTCGGCGGGCAGGGTATCGTCTGCCGCCTCGATTGTCAGGGTTTGGCCCTGGAAAGGAACCAGGTCGGTGAACACCCAGAAATCTGGCTCGCCCAGGGCCAGCTCGATATCCAGGCCGCGCACCAGGCGGCCATCCACTAGCAGGCGCAGGTGGCGCATGGTTGCACCATTCTTCACGGGCAGGTGCAGGTAACGATGTTGTACGGCGATTTGTCTGGATCGAGTCATCGCGGGTCTCCTTTCACGGGTCGCAGCAAGGGAAAGGGGAGGACAGGACGCGACGCCTGTCCTCCCAATGGGTACATGATGCGTGTTACGCGCACGCGTCTTACGCGCACGCGTGTTACGCGCACGCGCACGCAACGGGTTAGCCCAGTTCGCCGACGCGAACGGGGCGCCCTAGCTCGGCAGACTTCCAGGCCGCTTCGGTGAGTTCGATAACCCGCAGGCCGCAGGTGGGCGGTACGCGCACCTCGTCGCGGCCAAGGATCGCGTCTACAAAGTTGCGGTCGGGGAACGAGTCTGCTGGCAGTTCTTTGACCTCGGTCATGTCCATCTCGCCATGTTTGCGCTGCAGAATCGTGCCGTTTCGGTAGAGCAAGGCTCCCTCGGTGCCCCAGACAGAGAACTCTTCCCACCACATGGGGCTGTCGCCGACGATGGACAGGGTGCCCTGAGCGCCGTTGGTAAAGCGCAGGCTGAGGGCCGAATCAATGTCCACTTCGGTGTCATAGTTGCGCGTGTAGGAGAACACGGTGTCGGCGGCCAGGCCGGTGGTCCATAGCAGGATGTCGACCAGGTGGCTGCCCGAGTCGTTGAGTTGGCCGCCGCCACTGAGGGCCTTGACCTGACGCCACTTGCCGCGCTGGCTACGCATCCAGTCCTGGGATTGCAGGGCGGACACGAATTGCACGTCGCCCAGCGCGCCCTTGGTGATCTGGTCGCGGATATAGATATAGGTTCCCTGGAAATGCCGCTGATAGGAGACCATCATCACCTTACCGCTGGCTTCGGCGGCTGCGATGAGCTGCTTGGCGTGGGGCACGCAGCAGACCATCGGCTTTTCCATGAGCAGGTGCTTCCCGGCTGCCAACACGTCCATGCCCTGCTGAAAGTGCTGGGTATGGGGGGTGCTGATTTCCACGGCATCCATGTCCACTTCGGCCAGCATCTCGCGATAGTCTGCATAGATGGGCACGGTTGCCAGGTGCGGATGGGCGGCCACCATCTGATTGACCATTTCCTGGCTGGGGTCAGTCATTGCTACGATCTCGGCTTCGGGCACCTGGAGCAGTTGTTTGACGTGATGCCGGGCGATACCTCCGGCTCCGATCAACCCAATGCGTACCTTGTCTGTCATGTTGACTCCTCGTGTATTGTTGTCTGGACGAAGCACAATGAACAACGTTGTCGGACCGACTAGCTGGATGCAAGTGTAGCCGCTGGGCGGTGGGCGTCAAGTCCAATTGCGCCGAAACGAGGGGCGGGGAGACTGACCACGGACACACAGAAGAGGCAAGCGAACCACGAAACACGCAAAAGGGGGGCGTGGGCATTAAAGTTGAAATGGTTTGGCAACTGCCCCGCCAGCGGCATATATGCCGAGGACTGAATGCCCCAAGCTGCTGGAATTGGACTGCCGGCTTCCAGCATAGTTGCAAGCCGCCAAGGATGGCTAATGGTGCTAACTTTTCACGGATCAAGTGCTGGGGCAAGATCGGAGTTGCCCTCATCCGCCCTTCGGGCATCGGTAAGCGCGGCAATATCCCACCGGCATACATGCCGCCCTCGCCCCCTGGGAGAGTGCGGCATGCATGCCGGGCGGCTGGGTACAGCCGGGGGTGAGCAACTGTCTTGTGTGTCAAGTAGCCGATGGGCAGCGCCAGGGCGTGCGG
>JAAYXX010000188.1 GCA_012515695.1 Chloroflexota bacterium | reverse complement strand
TGGCTCGGCTCCTACACTACCTATTGGTTGCACCAGCATATTATACTCCAGATACTGCGATGCCACACACACAAGGGGTTTGGCCTTGTGTGATGGCGAGGGTGCAGACTAGCGATCACCATTCATCTGCACACACTATCGCCAGTATACCGGGGCAAAAAGTCATGTCAAGAGCAGAGTCCGATGGGAGAACTTTCTGATATCGGGGCAAGGCGAGTTCGGGGAGCGTGGTGGGCAGAGTGCCTGTAGCCAATAGCGTCAAGGACTCGTGGCGGGCCAGAGTCCTTGACGCTATTGGCTGGACTGGCTATTTGATAGAGGTGACGGTTCCGCCCGTGACTCGCGTCAGGTCTTGGGGGATAAGGCGAAAGACTGCGTGCGGGGTACCGGCTGCCGCCCAGATTTCGTCGTATTGTAGCAGGTCCTCGTCGATCAACGTGCGTAGTGGCTGTGGATGGCCCAGGGGAGGAACCCCGCCAATGGGAAACCCGGTCTGTTGTCGCACAAAAGTAGCGTCGGCCTTGGCGATGGACTCGCCGAGAAGCTCCGCCACCTTTTGCTCGTTGACGCGGTTTGCGCCGCTGGCGATGATCAGGACTGGTTGTTGAGAGCGAGTCCCCGCAAAGATCAGCGATTTGGCAATCTGGCCCACGCAGACAGTACGAGCCTGAGCGGCGCCGATAGCGCGGGCCGCTTCCTCGGCACTGCGGGTGCTGTCAGGCAGTTCTACTACCTGGCAGGGTAGTCCCTGGGCAAGCAACGCCTGCTGGACCTTTTGCGCGTTGGAACTCAATGGATTTGGCACGGATAGTCTCCTTTCGAGATGGGATAGCCGATCAGGGAGCGGGTGCGCATATTGCCTTGGCTCCCGCGAATCACCGTTGGTGGTTATTGCGTATTATACATGACGGGACTGATTTTCGGCCAGGGAGTTCGGCCAACCTGTGGCTATTCGCGTTTTTATGGTATACTCGAGACAGTAGTTCTCCAAACATACAGGACGGAAGCAATGAGAAATGAGCGATAACGCTAAACCGGCAATTCGCATTGACGGGCTGCGGCGATACTTTGGGCAGGTGCATGCAGTAGATGGCATCTCACTAAGCGTTCCCAAGGGGATCGTCTTTGGATTTCTGGGGCCTAACGGGTCAGGCAAGACGACGACCATCCGCCTGCTGCTGGGCTTGTTGGAGCCGACGGAGGGAGAGGCGGAAGTGCTGGGGTATTCGATCCACACGCAAGCGAACGAGATTCGGGAGCGGGTGGGGGCGTTGCTCGAACAGCACGGTCTCTATGAGCGGTTGAGCGCAGAGGACAACCTGGGCTTTTATGCGCGGGTATGGCGCATGACGGCCAATGAGCGCCGGGCGCGCATCGAGGAGTTGCTCCAGCATTTTGGCTTGTGGGAGCGGCGCAAGGATTATGTGGAGGGATGGAGCAGGGGAATGAAGCAAAAGCTGGCTGTGGCGCGGGCCATGCTGCACCGTCCGCCGTTGATTTTTCTCGATGAACCGACCGCGGGCCTTGATCCCATCGCGTCGGCCGCTTTGCGAGAGGATATTGCTCATCTGGCAGAGCGGGAAGGCGTGACTGTCTTTTTGACGACGCACAATCTGGTGGAGGCGGAAAAGCTATGCCATCAGGTAGGGGTAATTCGCAACGGCAAGCTGCTAGCGGTGGGCGCGCCTGATATGTTGCGAGCCAAAACTGGCGGGCCGCGGGTGGAAATCATCGGGCGAGGCTTTAGCGAGGCGGCTACCAAGCGGTTGCGCGAGCACCCCAAAGTCGCCGAGGTGGAGGTAGACCACCGGCATATGGCGATCACGCTGCGAGAGGACACCGATGTGGCCCCGTTGGTGAATCTGGTGGTGAGTGAAGGCGGCGAGATTGAAGAAGTACGTCGGGGCAAAGCGAGCCTGGAAGAAGTCTTTATGACCATTATGCAGGAAGATGAGGACGCAGCCCTCCCGGAGGGAGAGTGGTAGAACTATGATGAACGATATATTGACAGTGGCGTGGAAGGAGTGGAAGGAACTGCTCTCCTGGCGTTCCTCTGGTGAGCGGGGCAGGGGCGGCTTGAGCATGCTGATTATGGTGGCGGTTTTCGGCGTCGTGTTGCCCTGGCAGATGGGCACGGACTGGGTCGAGTCTCCGCTGGCCTTGCTCTCGTGGGCATGGGTGCCGATCTTGCTAGTTTCGAGCGTGATTGCCCAGGCGTTTGCCGGAGAGCGCGAGCGGCATACGCTGGAGACATTGCTTTCCACACGTCTCTCGGACAAGGCCATCCTCCTGGGCAAGATTCTGGCAGCCGTCACGTATGCCTGGGGACTGACGATGGTTAGTTTGATCGTCGGGCTGGTTACCATCAATGTGGCTTTTGGCGAGGGCAGATTGATACTCTATCCGGTGGAGATTGCGGTTGGCGGGGCGGTGCTGACGCTGCTGGTGGCCAGCACGGTGGCGGCTGCGGGCACGCTGGTGTCGTTGCACGCCTCTACAGTGCGTCAGGCACAGCAGACCCTCAGTATAGTGAGTATCGTGCTGGTGTT
>JAAYXX010000187.1 GCA_012515695.1 Chloroflexota bacterium | reverse complement strand
CGGCTATGCCACCGAGGCCGCGCAGGCTATGCTAGACATGGCCTTTACCCACTTGCGCCTGGCACGAGTGTATGCTTCGTGCGTGGCCGAGAATGTCGGCTCGGCCCACGTGCTGGAAAAGCTGGGCATGCGTTTGGAAAAGCGGCTACGCCGACAGCAGTGGATGAAAGGGCGCTGGTGGGACGAACTCTGCTACGGCATTCTGGCCGCAGAATGGCAGCAGCGACAGCAAGCGGCGACCTCCCCAGAGGCGGCAGACAGCAGCGCCGCGCCAGATGAGGGGGGCGAACAGCTCTAGACCCGCGCCCGGCCCCCGTACACGACAAGCGGGCGGCGCTTTTGTAAGCGCCACCCGCTCGTTGAACGCAGGCCGTCCGCTATTCGACGGCTATCATCACATTGGATGCCTTGACGACGGCATACACCTGTTTGCCTACCGCCAGCCCTAGCCTCTCCGCCGACTGCTTGGTGATAATCGAGACGATCTCCGTCCCATCGCCCAAAGCGATCACCACTTCCGAGTTGACGGCCCCAGGATTGACCTGCCGCACCGTGCCTTTGAGCACATTCCTCGCACTGAGTCGCATATCAGCAACCTCCTATCTGTGAAAACACCCAGGCTTGGCTCTCCCTGATATAAAGGTGCTATGCGGGCGAGATGAGCAGCATTGTAAAGTGTCGACGACAATCGGGAGATCAGTTTTTAACCGTTCACGAACGCGTCCGCCCTCTCTGTCGCATCACGAGCAGAGCGACAGAGCCAACGAGAACGCCAGCCATATTATACACGATATCCTCTAGATTTGCATGTCTGCTGGGCACGAAAAGTTGCGCCAGTTCATCGAGTACAGCGTGTGCCAGCGCGCCCGCCAGCGCAACCCACGCCCCCTTCCGCCAACCCCAGGTCAGCGTACTGGCTCGCATTGCCAGCAGGCCCAACACCACGTGCCCAAAGAAATGCCCCGCCTGATACAGCACATAGTCTGTCGCGGCCTGCCCGATGCTAAACACCCGCGAGCGCGTATTGACGAACCAGATGCCCGCGCTCCAGAGCGCCAGCATCACCCAGGCCGCCCAGGGAGCAGCGAGCAGCCCATTCTGCATAGGGCGTTTGTCTGTATTCACCCGAAATAAACCTCTAATCGCAGCATTTTAGCGGGTTGGGCACAAGCAACTCTATATTGCAGGCCAACCAGCGAGATCAGGACTGAAACCAAACAACTATTTGTTGAATATATTTGCCTGTTTATCCCTTATTGTGCTAGACTGGCATTGCGGCGTTCTCATGCACACCTACGGAGGATAGATTGAGCATCAGAATAGTTACCGACACAAGTTGCGATTTGCCCACCGATTTGGAACAGGAATTGCTCACGCAGGGCGCCAAAATCCTGCCCTTTTACTTTCACTTTGGCCTCGATCAGTGCGCAGACAAGTCCATCCCCATGACCGAATTCCTCGCCAAGACAGCGCACGCCTGGCCCACCACCGCCGCCCCCTCATTGGGCATCTTTTTGGAAGCCTTTGAAGAGTGCCTGAACGGCAACGATCAGGTGCTTTGCCTTACTATCACCAGCAAATACAGCAGCACTCTCTCTGTCGCCACCACCGCCAGCCGCGAGTTCCCCCCGGGCCGCATCGCCCTGGTAGACTCACAATCGCTATCGTTGGGCCAGGGCTTGCTGGTGCTGGCGGCAGCGCAGGCGGCCCGCGCTGGCCGAACGCTGGCCGAGGTCGTGGAACACGTCCGATCCCTGCGGCAGCGGCTCTCGGTGTACATCATGCTAGATACAGTAGATTACCTGGTCAAAGGGGGCAGAGCAAGTCATCTGGTGGGAGTGCTGGCCGGCTGTTGCGGCTGCGGCCCATCCTGACCCTGCGCGACGGGGAACTGGTCT
>JAAYXX010000186.1 GCA_012515695.1 Chloroflexota bacterium | reverse complement strand
CGCCTGGCCCCTCATGCTACTTTCCTCTGCTCACCCAAGGCCGTGCCCATGATCGAGGCGTACTACGGCATCACCGAGAACGTGCGCGCTGTGCAGGATGGCGAAGAGATTTCCCTGGGCGAAAAGACCCTGCAATTCTTCTCCATCCCGTTCGTGCACTGGCCGGAGACGATAGCGACCTATGAAAAGACGCAACGGGTGCTCTTTCCCTGCGACGCCTTTGGCGGCTATGGCGCGTTGCGCGGCGGTATTTTCGACGACCAGTATGAGAACATGGACTTTTACGTGCAGGAGGCGCTGCGCTACTATGCCAACATCGTGGCCCGCTTTAGTCGGCCCGTGCTGATGGCGATTGACAAGCTGGCCCCACTGCCGATAGACGTCATTGCGCCTTCCCACGGGCTAATCTGGCGCCAGGACCCCGGCAAGATCGTGCAGCTTTACCAGCAGTGGGCGCGGTATGCCACCGAACCGGGGGAGCCGGGCGTCACCCTGGTGTACGCTTCCATGTATGGCAACACCGAAAAGATGATGAACGCCGTGGCTGCCGGTATCTCGCAGGCAGGCGTGCCGCTATCCATTTTCGACGCGGCGCGCACCCACGTCAGCTATATCCTCCCCTCCCTGTGGACCCGGCGCGGCGTGATGATTGGCGCGCCCACCTACGAAGGCGCGCTGTTCCCGCCAATGGCGCAAGTGCTCCACATCGCCGCTGAAAAGCGCATCCAGAACAAAAAGGTGGCTCGCTTTGGCAGCTATGGCTGGAGCGGCGGCGCTCAGCGCATGACCGAGCAGCTCGTGGAACCGCTCAAGTGGGAGTGGGCCGGGACGCTCGAGTTCCAGGGAGCGCCCACGACGGAGATGATGCGCCAGGGCGAAGCCTTTGGCCGCGAGTTTGCCCTTGCCATCAAACAGGGGGCATAAAAGCCTGTAGAAACCAGACCACTTCCAAGGCTGGCGCGGCAATAGCGCCAGCTTTTTTGTTGCCGTGCCAGCCCTTACATATTTCGCCCGTCATCGGCAGTTAAAACTGCACCAACGTTTGCATCGGCATAGGCAGTTAAAACTGCACCAACCATTGCAAAGCCGCCCTTCGGCGGCTGATTTGCAGTTGCCGAAGGTGCGACTGTAGCCCACGCAGGTGGACGCACCAGCAAACTGGCGATGCAAAGGTTGCTGCGGTTTCAACCGCCCATCTTAATGGCTGTTGCCCAACTATTTTGTTAAAACTCATCAATCGCCCGGTTCCTCTCTTTTAGTGGCATCAGGGCACTTGTATATGATGAGTCCTATGAGCGAGGCGAGGGGGTGGCGGGTGCGGGATACAGGGGGGATTTGCTGGCCGTGACAACCGAATGGCGGCGGTCCGATTTGTTCTGTAGCCGTTACACACAATATGTGTGGCTTGCGACAACTGGGGCAGCGTGCTATAATGTGCGCGTTCGGTGGTATAGTTGTATTTGACGTGCGAACCATGTCCTTGGAGGAGTTCCTTTGGTTCTGTATCTGAACATCGTCCAAATTCTTGTGTCTATAGCCTTGATTGCCCTGGTTATTTTGCAGGCCCGCCGAGCCGGGCTAGGCAGAATGTTCGGCGGCGATTTCGGGGTATACAAAACCCGTCGTGGCGTGGAGAAAACCATCTTTAACGCCACAGTGATTCTGGCTGTCGTGTTCTTTTTGACTTCGCTTTTGAGCGTCATCGTGCAATCCTAATCTTTGTTCTGGGGGGGCTCCCGGATGGGGCGTATCCGGCTGCAGATCGTGATCGCGCTCGTGGCCATCGTGGCCTTTGTCGCGGTCATGGTATATCTGGCTTTCAACGTCACTACCGTTACCGTGGCAGACTTTGGGGGAACCTACGTCGAGGGGATTGCGGGGAACCCGATTGCTATCAACCCGATCCTGTGCCAGACCAACCAGGTCGACCAGGATTTGGTGCGCTTGATCTTTACCGGCTTGACGCAGGTCAACAGCAAGGCCGAGATTGTCCCTGATCTGGCAGAACGCTGGGAAGTCTCCCAAGATGGCACGGTCTATACCTTCTACCTACGCCAGGATGTGGTGTGGCATGATGGCGCGCCCTTTACGGCGGAAGATGTCGTCTTTACAGTGAACGCTATGCAACACCCCGACTTTCAGGGTGTTTCCATGCTCTCCGATATGTGGCGCAGCGTGGTGGTCGAGCAGGTAGACCGCTACACCGTGCGCTTTATCCTGCGGGAGCCTTTTGCCCCCTTCCTCGATTATACGACCATCGGCATTCTGCCCGTCCACATTTTGGGCAGCGTGCCCATCGAGAATCTGGCCGACAGCCAGTTCAACGCCTCTCCCATCGGCACAGGCCCCTTCAAAGTGGTAGAGGCCAGCGCCAGACGGTTGGTTCTGGCCGTCCATACCGACTTTTACCGCCCCCGGCCATATCTTGATCGGCTAGAGTTTGTCTTTTACCCGAACCTGCCCGCCGTCTTTGAGGCGCGCCAACGCGGCGAAGTGGCGGGTATTGCCCGCGTGCTCCCCGAATATCTGGCGTCCGTTCGCCAGGATGACAGCCTGTCGCTCTATTCCGCGCCTCTATCGGGGTACAACCTCGTCTATCTGAACCTGGATCGCGGCATTTTCCAAGACCCCGCCGTGCGGCAGGCCATGATGTACGCGCTGGACAGG
>JAAYXX010000185.1 GCA_012515695.1 Chloroflexota bacterium | reverse complement strand
GCGCAAGGTGTTACTCGGCTCGTAGAGCAGTGGCCGCGCCAACACCAGCCGGACCGCCGAGTTGACGCCATCCAACGCCCAAAAGCCCACCAGCAGGGCCAACGCCAGCAGCAATCTGCGGGGCGGGAGCTGGCTGCGTCGCCCGTGGCCGATGAGCGCCAGCGTCAGCATTGCCGCCAACGCGCCGAGGAATGTGCCCATGCAGCGCGCACAGAGCGGCAACGGTTGCCCTTGATAGACAAAACAGCGTTCGGGGATTTGGTGGCAGACGCCGCTAAGAAAGAACTCGATCAGGCGCACAGCCTACGGCCTCCAACAAGATCAGCGAAGCATCGCATTTTCATACCAGTATACGTTGTCCAGGGGCCAGGGTTGCGCTTATCGGGAACGTGATAGAGGGCCTGATGTTGTGTGGCGTGGGAAGCCGTGCCTAGGGGAACGTTGGCCCAGCCTGAGAAGCAGGCAGACAGCCGGGGCGATGCGACAAGTGAATTGTAGAACCTGTAACGGGTTCACGATATTCCAGCCCGTTTTCAGGGTTGACCAAAAAGCCTGGCATGTTGGGGGACAACCCCTCTCCTGACCGTTGACATTCGTTCGCAAACGACCTACCATACACCCAACAGACCCGCTTCCAGGGGTCTGGCGAGAGTCGAATCTATCACGACTGAACAGGGGGGCCATAATGCAAGTTCCTATCGCTTTGCAACTGTATACCGTACGCGATCTGACGGCAAAGGATTTTCCCGGCACTGTGCGCAAGGTAGCCGAACTGGGCTATGCCGGGGTCGAGTTCGCTGGAACGGGCGGCCTGACCGCCGAGGCTTTGCGCGATCTGTTGGCGGAAACTGGCCTGAAAGCGGCAGGCAACCACGTCGCCATTGACCAGTTCGATCAGACGTTCGATGAGATTATCGCGTTTAACAAGACCATCGGCAACAAGTTTGTCGGCGTGCCCTACCTGCCGAAGGAATACCAGAACCCGGCGGGGTTCCGCTGGGCTGCCGCCACCATGAACAAGACTGGCGCGCAACTCCAGCAGGCGGGGCTGGTGCTGTATTACCACAACCACGCCTTTGAGTTTGATGTGGTGGACGGCGAGCGGGGCATTGACATCCTGTACAAAGAAACAGACCCCGCGCTGGTCAAGATGGAGATCGACGTGTATTGGGTGCAATATGGCGGGGACGATGCTGCCGCCCTGATTCGCGCCAACAGTGGTCGGTTCCCCTTGATTCACCTCAAGGACATGACCGGCACTGGCGACCAGCGCACCTTTGCCGAAGTAGGCGAAGGGATCATTGACTTTCAGCCGATCTTTGCCGCCGCCGAGGCTCAGGGGGCCGAATGGTACATCGTCGAGCAGGACGTGTGTGCCCGTCCCAGCCTGGAAAGCGCCCGCCTCAGCCTGGAGAACCTGAAAAAGTGGGGCAAGGCATAGCGATGCCGGGCGCCCCGCAATAAAAGTTACCAGGGCGGACAGGCGACAGGCTGCCCGCCCTGGATTCCGTGGAAAGGGAGGAAGCGACAGGGTATGACCGGATTCCCACGGCTTGCGGAACAAGAACGTCTGGCGCGCCTGGAGCCGCCACGTGGCCCCGTGTCTATGGTGTTGGACACGGATACCTATAACGAGATTGACGACCAGTTCGCCCTGGTGTATGCCTTGTTGTCTAGCAACCTGCGCGTCGAGGCGGTCTATGCTGCGCCGTTCCATAATGCGCGTTCCACTGGCCCCGGCGACGGCATGGAAAAGAGCTATGAGGAGATTCTGCGGATTCTGGATAGGCTGGGCTATGGCTCGCCCGGCCTGGTCTGGCGCGGCTCGGCGCAATACCTCCCCTCTATCACCGAGCCGGTGGAGAGTGAGGCGGCCAACGACCTGATTGCCAAGGCGATGATGACGAGGCGAGGCCCGTTGTATGTGGTGGCTATTGGGGCCATCACCAATGTGGCGTCTGCGCTGCTCATGGAGCCAGAGATTGCCCGCCATATCGTGGTGGTCTGGTTAGGCGGCCAGCCTTATTATTGGCCCACCGCCCGCGAGTTCAACCTGCAAAAGGACGTGCCCGCCGCTCAGGTGGTGTTCAACAGTGGCGTGCCGTTGGTGCATATTCCCGCCAAGAACGTGTCCGAGCATTTGCGTACGACTTTGCCAGAGCTACAGGTCTACCTGGAAGGTCGGGGAGCCATCGGGGAGTATTTGCTGCAGATCTTCCGCGAATACCACGAGGACCAGTTCGCCTATTCCAAGGTGATCTGGGACATCAGCGGGGTGGCCTATCTGAACAACCCCGACTGGGTTCCCACGCAGATAACGCCCGCGCCCATTCTGTGGGATGATATCACCTGGGGGGGCGAAGACCCCACGAGGCATATGGTGCGTGTGGCGTATGATGTGAATCGGGATGCCATCTTTGGCGACCTTTTCCGCAAAATCGCCGCGCACGCCAAACGAGAGTAGCGAGAAACCGGGCGGTTGATGAGTTCTAACAAAATAGCTCGGTAACAGCCATTAGGATGGGCGGTTGAAACCGCAGCAACGTTTGCCTCGCCATGCATGGCGCACCTGCCTACGCAGGTTCGCTTCCTAGCCGCCGAAGGGCGGCTTTGCAATGGTTGGTGCAGTTTTAACTGCCTACGAGATTGCACGTCGGGTTACCGAATTAAATGGTAAATTCATAAACCGCGGCAACCCTTGCGTGCCAGCAAGCTGGCTCAGTCGCCCTTCGTGGACTCGCTTCCCAGCCGCCGAAGGGCGGCTTTGCAACGGTTGGTGCAGTTTTAACTGCCTACGACGGGCGAAAAAGATATGTATAACAATGAGGCTGGAGAGAGGGGGCTATCTGGCAAAGGCGAGTATCCCCGATAGCACCGAGTTCCACCAATCCTGCGGCAGCACGTGCATGGCGTTGGGCCAGATGCCGAGCAGCAACAGCCCGGCTCCCAGCAGGACGGCCAACACGCCGGGCAACACCGCTTCCTTGTTTCGGGCCAGGTTGGGCACTGATACCAGCGAGGTGGTCAGGCAGCGAATGAATGCCCAGGTTGGGCCGAGCGTGCAGACGATCAGGAGGACGGCCCAGCCGAGGCTATCGCGGGCCAGAGCGCGGTATAGGGGCAGGCGGCTGGCAAACCCGGCGGTTAGCGGCAGGCCCGCCAGCGACAGCCCGCCGATAGCCAGGCCAATGACCCCCAGCGGGGCGCTGCGCCAGGCTCCCTCTAGCCGGTCTATGTCGTCATCGCCCAGCGAGCGGCACAAGATGCCCAGCCCCATGCTCGCCGTCACGATGCCCACGCTGCGATGGCCCAGATGCAGCAGCGCGGCCTGGGTGCTGGAGATGGTTCCGATCCCCAGGCCAATCAGCACGATCCCCAGATCAGCCAGCGCGGTATAGGCCAGAATGCGCCCCACGGAACGCTGCGGCAAAGCCATCAGGCTGCCAAACAAGGTGGTGATGATTCCGGTGTTGACCAACAGGGTCATGAACAGCCTGTCGCCGCCCGGCCACATAAAGTTGTTCAGGGTGCTCACCAGGCGCAAGATCAGCGTGGTGCTAAACACGGCACTGAGCATCACGGCGGACAGGGTGCTGCCATAGCGAAAAACGGGCGGATGCCAGATATGAAAAGGCACAACCCCCAGGGCGATGCCATAGCCGATAGCCAGCGCAGCCGAGGCGATTTGCGTGAACAGGACATCCTGAGTGTTGCCCAGAGCGTTCTCGGTGGCCCACGCCGCCAGCAATATCAGCGGCCCGGCCAGCACGAACAGCACCAGCGTGCGAATGCCTGTGATGGCGGCCCCATCGCGCCGGGAGGGCACCAGCATGACGGCGATGATGGCCCCCGCCTCTAACAACAGCGCGCTGATGGTCATGTTGCGGACCATTATCGCCGCCAGCCAAAAGCCCACCGCTCCCAACGTCAGCGCATAGGCCAGCTCCCCTTGCGATATCCAGCACCCGTATAGCATGGTCAACGCCAACAGCGCCAGGGACAGGGCCAGCGCGGCGGATTCGTATGCCGAAAGGCTCAGGGAGCGCCCCAGTACGATGGCCGGTGTGGTCTGCGGTTGGCCCATCAGCGCAACGGCCAGAACCAACAACGTGAGCATGGACAGCACCCCCGCGACGGGACGCAGCCCCCGCAAAAAGAACACAACCGGCATTACGGCTAACGGCAGAAACGCCAACCAGAGAATAGTCACGCGGTCACTTCCTTGAGGGATTCTAGCCAGGCTTCGGTGCAAATGACGATCCCTATGGTCAGAATGATCTCGATTACCCCAACCAGAGTCATCACCACCAGGCTTTGCTCTAGAAACAGATAGAGAGCCACAAAGCCGTTCACGAATATCAACAGGCCCATGCCCATACGCAGCGGGTCCAGGCTGGTGAGGGTCAGCAGCAGGCCGATGGCGATGAGGCCATAGCTGGTAATGGCGATTTCTTGGGGAATAAACGTCAATGGGTAGGCCCGCCACAGGCCATACGCGATGAGCGCGCCCAGGCACATAGCCAACAGCCGAAAGATGGGGGGCAGCTCCGCCAGCCCAGGGCCAAGCACCCCGCGCGCAAGTGGCATGGGCCAACTATGCTTTTCGCTGGCCCCGGTGGCGCGCAGTTGGCGCAGATCGTGCTGCACGCGGGTCGCGCTGATATACAGCATCAGGCAGATGGCAATGCCCAGCCCCACGCGCGCAACGACCAGATAGGAATACACCCGCGCTTCAATCAAAGAGCCGAGCAGGATATATTGCATCAGCAAGGCGACCAGCGAAAACCTGCGATCCTGGATCACCAGCATCACGATAGACAGCGCGGTCAACCCCAGGGCAATTTGCAGGGGCGTTATGCTGCGCAGGGATTCGGGTATTTGATACAGGCTCACTTGGTTTACCTTCCGGCGAAATAAAAGAGGAGCACCAGGCCCCACAACAGTATCCAGCCCAAGTAAAAGGACTCTTCCACAGCGAGCAGCACCTGTTCCACCAGATGGCGGCCACGCACCAGGATCAACTCGATGCTGACATACAACCAGTTCAATTCCAGCACTGCGCTAGGGGTGTCCAGCCAGACATTGGCCCCGCCGGGAATGCGCCGCCGCAGCCTGTGGAGGGCATAGCCTCCGAAAAACGGCACGACGAACGCTGTCAGGAACAATGCTGCGAACACTCTAAAGCTGCCCGGCCACAAGCCCGCCAGCGAAGAGGTCGGGAACTCTTGCGTCAGGCCCAGGGGCACAACCCTCAGCACGGATATCGCCACCCCGGAGAGTACCAGCAGAAACGCCAGCAGGAAGGCGACGGCCACCGCGGCCTTGACCGCCCAACGCGGGAACCGATCTTCGCGCACTTCGCGCTGTAACTGAAAGTACCGCTGCCAGAGGGGAATGGAAGCGAGGGCGAACGCAATCGCCCCCACCAGCACGCCCTTGTGCCATCCTTGTTGCCAGCCCGCCGCCAACAACGTCCAGCGCGAGTAAAAGCCCAGCGTAAAGGGCCATCCGGCCAGCGAGGCCAGCGCCAGCACCAGGGGCAGCCGCACCCACCGATCCAGGGGAGGCAGAGGACGCACCCGCAAATCCACCCGCAACAGCGCCAGACACAAAGCGAGGTTCAGGGCGGTTGCCACGATAACGCCCAGCGCCGTTTGGGCGTCGAGGAGCGGGGCCAACACCAAAATCGCCATATGGTTGAGCACGACATAGGGCAGCGCCGTGGCAAAATCGGGGGACAGGGCTGTCAGAATCCCCGTGATGAGCAGCACGATCCACATGATCACACTGAGCCATTCTGTGCCCGGCAAGACTCCTTCGTGCCCCCCGGCGATTCGCAGCCAGATATACCCACCGGCGCAAACGGAAACGGCAAACCCTTCCCACCGTCGGTTTACGCTGCCGGGCAACGGATAGACGCCCAGCCGCAAAAGGGCCACGACCATCAGCAGTTGTAGGGGGAGGCCGCTCAGGTTCGTCCACCAATGCGCCTCTGTCGGTTGCAGCGTCGGCAACACGGTGGCCGCCACGAGAATGACGACCGAGGTCAGGTTGATCGCCCCATTCCGCAAGGCGTGGGAGATGCTCTCTTCTGGCACATGCACCAGCCCCAGGCCCAGCAGGGCTATGTCCATCAGCCCCCAAGAGAGGCACAGGGTCAGCAGGTTGTTGGCGGCCGAGACGCCCACGCTCGCTCCGGCGATGATCAGGGAGAGGACGGCTTCAAAACGCTCTATCGGGCGGGCCAGCGAGGAGATGCTTACCGCCGCTAATGCGCCTGTCAGCAGCAGCGCAAAGGTGCGCCCCACGCTGTCCAGGGAAAAGCTCAGGCTCTCACCAGACCCTAACAAGGTCTGGAAGGGAAGCTCTGCGACCTTGCCATTGTATAGAGGCCCTATTAACAGTAAAAGACAGGTTAAAAAAAGCACGGAGGCATGCCACCAACGTCTGATCTGGTCGGCCCGATGAGTTTGGGGCATCATCCAGGCAACCGGCGCGCCGATCAGGGGAATGAAAAGTGGCAGGAGTGGCAAAAGGGAGATGACCGGTTTCATGGGTTAACGCAGAACCATAGGCATGGCGCAGGCTCCTCATAGACGCACTGGCAGATGGCCGAGATTCTAGCACGAAATGGGGTCATTGGCAAGGTTGGGTACACAATGGTTAGCATGGGAGCGCCTTGGAAAACAATCACCCCGCCGAGTGTGCCCCGGCGGGGTGTACAGCTAGCAGTTGCCTGAAGGGTTGACAGAGCGGCTGTTACAGCGCGGGCAGGTCGGGGTTACCCGGCCCAAAGTGCCGCAGCATCACCAGCGGCTCGGTCTTGCTCAGGTTGGTCACTCGCACGCCCTGCTTGGCGGCGTTTTCGGTGACAAAGAACTCGTCATTGGTAAGCTGGCCGAAGCGGATCATGGCCGGGGTTTCGACGGTCCAGCGGCCCATTGTCCCGTAGCCTTGCAGCATGATCAGGCCATAGCAACCCTGATCCACCAGGGTTACGCTCTGGCCGGGCAGCACCGTCGTCTCCTTGGCGCTGAACTCGGAGCTGCGGTAGGAAATCCACATATCCTGATACCCTGCCTGCTCCATTTCCGCCAGCGGGCGCACCGGCTTGGGGGTCATGAAGCGATGCTCGCGGAATTGCGGGTCCATGTTGAGTTCCCAATCCAGCATATCCAGGATATAGTCCAGGTCTTGCTTGTGCGCGTCGGGGACGTTCTTTACCAGCATGTCCCACCCGATGGGCACTTCGTTCACCAACGACTGGAACATACCGAACACGTCGCTGGCATACTGCGGCTCGTAGGTGCACAGGCTACCCGGCGCGTGCAACACGCCCGCGGGCACGTCCCAGCCGGTGCCGAGTTGCAGCCGGTAGGCGGTGGAAAGGAAGGTGATCTTGTTATCTCCCTTGTCCCAATCGAGCAAGCACTGGCGCACATCCTCGCGGGTAACGCCCGGCACAAAGCCAAAATACGTGTACGGGAAATCGCCGCCGTGGTTATTGAGCTGTCGCGGGAAGTAGTAGGCTTCCGGCTTGGGCTGTTGGCCTACGCGCTCGGCGTCCTTGGCCATCTGGTGCATGTGGAAAGGCAGCGCGCCCTTGTTGTCAAAGAACTTGGCAAACATGGGCCAGCGGCCGTAGGCATCCATCAGCCGGGAGCCGATGATTTCCCGCCCGGCCACGTCGATGGCGTCCCGCAGCAGGGCCTTGTGCGTCTCGGCGCCATCCTGCACGACAAAGTAGCTCAGACCTTCGTCTGGGCGCGTCTCTGGCCCATTGTCCGCGGCTACGGTCGAGGAGAACCAGCGCTCATCAATGCCACCGCGGTGCGCTCCAAACGCATAGTAGTCGTCTGGGTGTAGCTTGATGCGCCGCCCAGGGATACAAAAAGAGCGGGGTACCCAGTTGGGCGCCAACCGCAGAATCCCTTCCCCTTGATCCAAGGCCACTTGTACGAGGTGTTCGATGTTCATGGATCTTTCCTCCCCTAGGAATGATGCTGCTGCCTAACTTACTGCAAAACGGGCTGCGCTGCAAACCGATCTACAATTGCCCGGCCTGCACAAGCAATTGCAGCGAGCGCCCGGTCCAGATTGGGGCCAGTTGCATGTTGTCTGGCAGGGGCGCACGCGTCTCCAGGCGCGCACCCGGTATCTGGCGCAATGTTTCCAGGCTGATTTCGTCTGGCAGGAATATGGCGCGCAAGGCGGATCGGGGCACGGCCACCAGCCCGAACAGGTCGCCCAGCGCGGGAGGGCGGAGCAGACGCGCCCAAAAGGTAATGATAGCCAGAATGCCGCAATCGGGCAGGTAATCGCGCCGGTACAGGTTCTCGCTGATGGTACATAGCACAGGCCGAGGGTAGCTGCGCGGCTCCAGGGGAACGCTATCGGCCAACTGCTGCTCATATAGCAGGTGCGCCACGTCCGCCGATGTCACTTCCACCTGGCTGCATATCTCCTCGGCCACCTCCCGGTGAAGGCAGTCGAGCAGCGATTCCTCGGCCTCCAACGACCCGCCGATGGCCCCCAGCCCCGCCACGGTTGTGCCGTCGGCGCGCTGTCGCCAGTGCTTGGGCTTGTTGATCTCGAAATAATAGCACTCGTCGTCCGTAATCAGGGCCGAAACGCCAGTCACGCACCAGCGCACCCCCTGGCACAGGCGATCAATGCGCTCTTCTAGTTCGGGATATGTGCGGAACAGTTCGGCCATCGGCAGCCGCCTTTTACCGTTGCAATACCCTGGCGATGCGCTCCATCGCCCAGTCGAGTTCCTCGCGAGTGATCACCAGGGGCGGGGACAGCCGCAGGACGTTCTTGTGCGTCTCTTTGCACAACAGCCCTTCGCGCTGCAAAGCCTCGGCGAACCGCCTGGCCCCCCCGGCCTCTGGCGTTAGCTCGATGCCGATCCACAGGCCCCGCCCGCGCACCTGCTGGATGTAGGGGCTGTCTATCTGCTGGACGGCCTGCATCAGATACGCGCCCAACTCGGCGGAGCGTTCGATCAGCCCTTCTTCCACCAGCACGCGCAGTGCCTCTCGCGCCACGGCGCACCCCAGCGGGTTTCCGCCAAAGGTGGAGCCGTGCGTCCCCGGCTGAAAGAGGCCCAGGATATCGCGAGAAGCCAGCACCGCCGATACCGGATACATGCCACCCGATAGGGCTTTGCCCAGGCAGACGATGTCGCCGCGCACCCCCTCGTGCTCTGCGGCCAGCAGCTTGCCCGTGCGCCCCAGCCCGCTCTGCACCTCGTCGGTGATGAGCAGCACGTGATGTCTGTCGCAGATTGCGCGCGCGCTGGCTAGATACCCCGCAGGTGGCAAGACGATGCCCGCCTCTCCCTGAATCGGCTCGACCAAAAAGGCCACGGTATGCTCGGTGATGGCCGCTTCCAGGGCTGCTGCGTCGCCGTAGGGGATGGTGACAAAGCCGGGGGTGAATGGCCCGAACCCCTGCTTGTATTCCGGCTCGGAAGCAAAGCTGATGATCGTCGTCGTGCGCCCGTGAAAGTTGCCCTGGCAGGTGATGATCTCGGCCCGGTTATCGGGCACGCCCTTGACGCTGTAGCCCCATTTGCGGGCCAGCTTGATGGCCGTCTCGACGGCCTCTGCGCCCGTGTTCATGGGCAGCATCATCTCGTAGCCAGTCAGTTCGCACAACTCTTGGGCCAGCAAGGGCAATTGGTCGTTGCGAAAAGCCCGCGAGGTGAGGGCCAGCTTGCCCGCTTGCTCGCGCATCACCCGCACCAGGCGGGGATGGGCGTGCCCCTGGTTCAACGCCGAATAGGCGGCCAGGAAATCCATATAACGCTGCCCCTCGACATCCCACACCCACACCCCTTCGCCGCGTTCCAACACGACGTCCAGCGGCTTGTAGTTGTGGGCGTTGTATTGGTCTTCGAGGGCGATATATTCTTTTGCTCGCATCCAATCATCCTTTCAAACGCAAACCATCTCAACCAGTAGCCGCAGCATCGTGCCGCGTCACCATACGAGCCAAGATGGCGCGGCTACTGGCCCGCCACGTGCCCTTGCGCGCCAGAGCCATACAGTAGCCGCGGCATGTTGCCGCGTTCCATATGCGCTACAGGATCAGCATGGCATCGCCAAAGCTAAAGAAGCGGTAGCGCAGGCAGATGGCCTCTTCGTAGGCGTGCTTGATCCGCTCTAGCCCGGCAAACGCGCCCACCAGCATCAACAGCGACGATTTGGGCAGATGAAAGTTGGTAATCAGGGCATCCACCACGCGAAAGTGATACCCTGGATAGATGAACAGGTTGGTGGGGCCATCCCACGGACAGACCGCGCCCCCAGCGCCGCCTGCTTCCGCGGCGCGTCCCGCCGTCTCCAGCACGCGCACGGACGTCGTGCCCACGGCGATGACCCGCCGCCCGGCGGCCTTGGCCTCGTTGATGCGCTGCGCCGTCTCGGCGGACAGGGAGCAATATTCTGTATGGATGACATGCTCTTCCACCTGTTCTTCCGTCACGGGTCGAAAGGTGTCCAGGCCAATGTGCAGCAGCGCCGTGGCCCATTCCACGCCCATTTCCTGCGTGCGCTGGACGAGTTCCGGGGTAAAGTGCAACCCCGCCGTTGGCGCGGCCACGGACCCCCGCACGCGAGAGTAGACTGTCTGGTAGCGTTCCGCGTTGTCCAGGGGCGCGTGGATATAGGGGGGCAGCGGCACGGTGCCCAGGTGATCCAGATACCCCTCGATTGGCTCGCCGAAGCGAATCAGCCGCCCGCCGGAGGGGGTAATAGCCTCCACCGTTCCTTGCAGCGCGGGCACGCCGTTGTTGTCGCCCAGGGCCAACTGCTGGCCCACGGCGACCTTGCGCCCCCTGACCAGCGCCTCCCATTCGGCGGGGCCGCGCCGGGCCAACAGCAGCAGTTC
>JAAYXX010000003.1 GCA_012515695.1 Chloroflexota bacterium | reverse complement strand
ATGGCTCTTGGCCGTTCCATGATACGGTGCATGACCACAGTCTTACCCTCCCCGGCGATAGTCCGTATGCGCTGACGGTGGCGGCGCTGGACGTGGACGCGCCCTATCTACAAGAGAGCTATAGCTCCGAAGGTCCCACCAATGGGCCGGGGGGCGTAGCGTCGGGCGGGGCCATCAAGCCCGATCTTGCCGCCTATGCCAATGTGTCCACGGCCAGCTATAACACAGGCTCGTACAAGTTCAACGGGACGTCTTCCGCGTGCCCTCACGTGGCTGGGGCGGCGGCGCTGGTGTTGGACGCGTTCCCGGCCTATGGGGCCAACGAACTGCAAGGCTATCTACAGGCGCGGGCGGTAGACATGGGCGCTGCTGGCAAGGATAACCAGTTCGGCTATGGCCGCCTGCATCTGGGCGATCCGCCGATGTCGTCGACCAACACGCCCACGCCCACCCTTACACGGACGCCCACACCCACGCGCACGGCCACGCCAACCCGCACGCACACGCCCACGCCCACCAAAACGCATGGGCCAACCCGCACGCCGAAACCTGGAATGCGAAATGCATACCTGCCGTTGATGCTCAAGCCGCCGCAGCCAACGGCCACGCCCACGGCCACACGCACGTCGGTGCAACCTACGGCTACAAGTACGCCGGACGCGCCCACGCTGCTCTACCAGGACGATTTCAGCAATTCTGGTAGCGGTTGGCCGACGGACGAGGATGGCGATTGGCGTATCGGCTATCTCGGCGGGGAGTACCAGATCAAGCTCAAGGTGGCGAACCTGCTGGGAACCGTAGCTCGCAATGGATACGACAGTTGCGCGGTGGAGGCCGATGCCCGGCTCGCTGCCGATGGGGAGGGGATGTATGGCCTCGTATTTGGCGCGTCTGGGCTAGACTGCTATCTGTTCATGGTGGAGACGAGCCAGTATTATACCCTGCTCAAGCGGCAGGCGAATAGCTGGACGACGTTGGTAAACTGGACCCAGTCCCCGCATATCCACGCGGGCCAGGCCGAGAACCGCCTGCGCGTGGAACGCTATGGCACGGGCATCAGCCTGTATGCCAACGGCCACCACCTTGTCACGCTCAACGATAGCAGCTTGATGGGGCTGCGCGGCGTGGGCGTGGCTGCTGCGACGTTTGATGCTGTGCCGGTGGACGCCCGGTTCGACGATTTCGCCGTGTACGCGGCGCCCGCCGGGTCGGGCGCCGCGCCGATGCGCGCCGACGCGCAGCTAGTCCAGATGGAGGGGCTGAAACCTCAGGCTCAGTGAGCAGAGTGGGCAGGCATGATAGGGGGGCATCTCGCAGTATGGGGATTTGTTTTCTCTTGAATGCCTGCCCACTCTGTGGTACAATCGGTTCCAGCAGTTGCGATCAAGTTGCTGCACCAGGAGGAATCTTTTGTGCGACTGACAAGGGGAGCTGATTACGGCACAAGAGGCATGATTCATCTCGCCAAGATGCCACCCACCGCGATAACCCTGGTAAGCGCCATTGCCTCGGCGGAAGGGTTGCCGGAGAGCTATTTGGCCAAGATTTTCCAGGACCTGGCCAAAGGGGGGGTGCTGCGCTCGCATCGGGGGGCCAAGGGGGGCTTTTCCCTGGCTCGCCCGGCCAGTGAGATCACCCTGCGGGAGATCATCGAGGCGATTGATGGACCCATTGCCCTGAATCGCTGCCTGGCCTCTGCGGAAGGCTGCGATAGGCGAGACTGCTGCGGGCTGTACCCGGTGCTGGCCAAAGCCCAGGCAGAGTTGATGGACATGCTGAGCGATACGACATTGCAGGAGCTGATCGAAAACGAACAGGCAGCATTCGCAGGCTCGCAACTGTAGGCGAGCGCGTTCAGGCTACTTGCAATGAGAGCGAGGCGCGGCTTTCCCCGCTGCCGCCGCGCCAAAATCCACACACCGGACCCCTGTTCCGTTTGGGCTTGCGAAGGATTACCCTACCCCCGTCAGGTATAGCGCCCTGCGCGGTATGGAAGCCGTGCCCTATGTGATGCTACCCTCGCCCAGCCGATAGGCGTACAAGAGGCGGCGCGAGGCGGGGGCACAGGCACGATTGCAGGTGATGAGGTGGATCACCTCGACGCGCAAGTCTGCCCGGTAGCTATAGGCGCGTTCCGTGATGGCCCGCAGCAGGCCATCCGATGGGGCGCACCCATAGCGGCAGAGGGTGACGTTGCCAAAGAACACCTCGGCGGAGGCGAGGCGAGCGTCCTCCGGCATCCCCAGGCGTTGCAGCCCGGTCCGCAGGTCTAGCACCAACTCGCGATATTGCTCGTCGCCATAGCCGATCAGGCACACGCTTCCGGTCAGGGCCACCACCTGCTCCAGTGTGAACACAAACGGGGCATGTTGCGCGGTTACTTGCGCCAAGACCTGATGGGCGCGCTGGACATCTGCGTCGCTATACAGGGGCGGGTCGTGTGGCGCGCACACGTTCTTGATGGTCAGGTGCATGGCTTCGGGCGGATAGTAGTAGTGCTGGGGTTCCATGAGTTGCAGCGGCGCGATAACTGCACGCTGGATGTCTCGCGCCAGGGGAGGGGGCAAGAAAACCACCGAGGTCAGGGCCATCGCCGGGTCCTGAGCATAGTCGTGGTCTGCGGGAAGCTCCGGCTGTGTGATTGCGCCAGGGAGCAGGCGCAATCGGTTGATGATGCGTTCTTGTAACTGGCGATAGGTAAGGGGCATCTGCGCGCTTTTTTCCCCCGGCGCTCAACGGACTGCCGGGTTGGAAGATAGAGTGTCCTATTCGGACGCGCCCATTATGGCCGACAAGCAGCGTGGGCGTCAAGGCGCGGCTGCTGTCCAGTATGCCGAACCGGCTGCCGTCTGCGGGCTAGTCTATGTCCAGCAGGCGGGCGGCGTTTGCGCCCATGATCTTGACATAAGCACTTTCCGAGAGCGCCCCTTGCTCCAGCAGGCTGGTGAGGTAGCGTTGGTGTATGCCGCGCTGCGGCGAGTCGTCAAAGCAAATATCGGTGCCAAAGAGCAGCTTGTCCTGAAATTCGTTCAGGAAGCGGGCACCAGCCGGGGCGTCGCGGGTGATGGCGTTGTACCCGCTGTGGGCCGAGAGGTCGGCGTACAGGTTGGGGTAGGCGCGCAGCAGCCGCCAGGCAGCCCCCTCCTGCTCGATGGGGCCATCGGGGTAGGCCCACTTGTCGGCGGGGGACACGTTGGCGGCCATCTCGGCCCAAAAGCCGGGGCCGTGGGCGATGATGAGCGTTTGCGGGGCGGCCTGCAGCAGCCGCTCCAGCCGGGGCATGTTTGGCTCGTCTTGCAGGCCATACGTCCCGGCCTGCATCCCGGCGCTCTCGATAGTTACCAACAGGCCCCGCTCGCCGCACTGGCGAAACATATTGATGACTCGCGGATCATCAAACGGCAGCCGGGCGGTGACTTCGCCGATGCCCCGGCAGCCGTGGTCGATGAACCAGTCTAGCAGGGGCGTGAAATCGGTGTGCGGGTTGTTATCCAGCCAGCGCGGGTCCATATTCCCAAAGGGGATGATTCGGTCGGGGTAGCGCCCCGCGTCAATTACCTGATCGTGGACGGACATGCGCCCATCGAGCAGGGCCACGCCGGGCGGCGCGCCTTCGGGTGACGAGTTGTAGACCGGCAGCATGGCCGCCTTGGTGATACCCTCCGCATCCAGGCGGGCCAGCAGGTTCTCCCAGGTGACGGGGCGGCCCGGTTCGTCGGGGCGCATGCGCAGATCGCCGATGTGAGCGTGCATATCAATGATGAGCATGAGCGTTCTCCTTTGGCGGCCTTGGGCAACCGGGTATGGAGTGATCCCGCGCGACCAAGGCGTGGGCGAAGGGGCCTGGTCGCGGGGATGACGCTATCTGATGGGTGGTTGGCTATTCCAGCGGGGTCAGGCTGTGCTGGATGGCAAACCGAACGAGCGCGGGCAGATCGTTGATACCCAGTTTTTGCATCATGCGGCTTCGGTAGGTTTCCACCGTCTTGGGCGACAGCACCAGGATTTCAGCGATTTCGACGCTAGACTTGCCCTCCACCACCAGTTGCAGGATTTCCCGCTCGCGGGGGCTGAGGCTATCCAGCGGGCTTTTTTCCTCTGCGGTCTCGTGATGATTAATGTATCCCTCGATGACCTTCTCCGAGATGCTCGGGCTGAGGTACAGGCGGTCTGCGTACACCGAGCGCACGGCGTCCACCACCTGCACACCGGCGGATTCCTTTAGCAGGTAACCGCGCGCGCCCGCCTGCAAGGCGCGAAAGATATGCTCCGTGGTCGAGTGCATGGAGAGAAAGATAATCTTGGTTTCGGGGAGTTCCTCATGGACTTGCCGGGCGGCTTCGATGCCGTTCAGAACGGGCATGGCAATATCCATGATTACGACATCGGGGGCGACTTTGCTCACCTCACGCACGGCATCGCGTCCATTGGAGGCATCGCCCACCACCTCGATATCTGGCTGGGCAGCTAACAGCGAGCGCAAACCATCGCGCACAATAGCGTGGTCGTCCGCCACAAAGACTCTGATGGTCATCGTTGTACCTCCACTATGATGCGCGTTCCCTTTCCGGGGATTGACCGGATATCACAATGTCCCCCCACTCCTTCGGCGCGCTCGGTCATACTGACTAATCCCCATCCGGGGCGTCTGTGCATTTCATCGGTTTGTGTTGGGTCGAAGCCAACACCATCGTCAGCTATTATCAGCCGCATTATCGTATCCTCCACCTCCAATCCCAAGACTACCTCCTGGGCCTGGGCGTGTTTGGCCACGTTGACCAGGGCTTCTTGTGCGATGCGAAACAGCGCAATCTCTACTCGATCCGGCAGGCGGGGCGTAGGGTCTTCGCCCATCACGGTGACAGTGATACCCGTTCGCTCGGAAAAGCGTTCACCATGCCAACGGAGCGCGGCCATCAGGCCATAGTCATCCAGCACTGGCGGGCGCAGGTCGGCCATCAGGTTACGCACCTGGGCGGTGGTTTTTTGCACCAAGGATTGCGAATCGCTCAGGCGGGGCGCAAAGGTAGCCCGGCAGTCTTCTGGAAGCTGCGCGCTGAGCAGGCTCAAGTTGAGGCCCAGGGCTGTCAGGTTTTGCCCCACCTGGTCGTGCAGTTCGCGGGATATCATGCGGCGTTCGATCTCCTCGGCGTCGGCCAGCTTGGCGCTCAGGGCGCGCAACTGTTCATTTTGTTTCTGAGTGGTCTCGAACAGTCGAGCGTTCTCGATAGAGACTGCAATCTTGTTGGCAAAGGCGGTAATCGCCGGGATATCATCCTCTCGCAACTCGCGGGACCAGATGGCCAGCAGGCCGACCAGGCGTTCCTGTGTCAGCATGGGGGCCATGATCATGCGAGAGATTTGCGCTGTTGCTGCCAACTCGCGCAATTGAGGGCTACAACCCTGGCCCAATTGCTCGGCCAGCGCCCGCACTGGCTCGACAAGATAAATCGACTTGTACGCTCCCATTGACTCTTGCGGCAAGGGGGCGTTCGCTAGTAGCGATGCGCTCCACGGATGCTGGAAGAACAGCTCACTGGCTGCCGCCTGCCACTCGTCGGCGAGTGACGTATGTTGGATGGCAAACCCATCCTTTTCCTGCTGAAGCAGGATAGCAAAGTGCAGCCCCAGCTTGTCCAGTTCCTCGGCGACTACAGCGCAGAGGTCATCCACGACAAAGGCTTCTTGCGCCCGAACCCCGACGCGGTTCAGGGCGATCAGCCGCTCGTTGACCGTTTCCAGGCGTGCCACAGTTTCACGGAGGGCCTGTTCTACCCGCTTGCGCTCGGCGATTTCCTGCTCCAGCCGGGTGTTCATCGTTGTCAATTCGGCGGTGCGCGCAGCCACCTCTTCTTCCAGGTGGTCGCGATGCTGGCTCAGTTCGGCGCGGGCGCGCTCGCGCTCGGTCACATCCAGCAGCGATAGCACCAGGCTTTCCATCCCGTTGTGGTCGTTGCGAATGGGAACCAGCGTCCAATCCCAATAAGTCACGCCGCGCTCGGGTTGGTTGGCAAAGACATAGGGCTGGGCCTCAAAGCGCACTCCCTGCCCGGTATCGCGCACCTGCTCAAAGATGGCCCGCATGTTCGAGTCGGGGAACAGGTCGAAATAGCTATGTTCAAACAGTTCGTCTTGTGTGTACCCCGAGTTACGCACAAAGGCCGAGTTGGTTTGCACGCAATGAAAGTCCAGGTCCAGGTAGGCCAGGAACGCCTGGGTATTCTCCATGATCGTGTGCAGGATGTCGCGCTCTTTGGCAAGGGCCTGGGCCAACTGTTCTGCGTGTTGTCGCTGGGCCTGCACCTCGCGCAGTAGCTCGCGCTGCTCGGTGATATCGCGAATGATGCCGCCCACCATCCACCCTTGTTCAGAGCGGATGGGAAACGTAACAGACTGAATCGTACGCGATGTTCCGTCAGAACGCAAGATGTCGTGTTCTCCCAGCGAGTGCACCTGGGAAGACTTGCCCGTCTGGTGCAGGGCCAGGGTTTGCTGCTGGATGTGCTCCAGAAAGCCGGGGCCGGTGGGCTGTTCAACGGGGGCGGTTGCCAGTTGAATCTCCCAGATAGAGCGCCCCAGCACTTCCCGACGTTTGACTCCGGTAATCTGCTCCATTCCCCGGTTCCACTCGATGATGGCTCCCGACTCGTTGATCATCGTAATCCCGTCGGTGGAGAACTCGATCAAGTTACGCAGTTGTTGCTCGCTTTTTTGCAGGGCGTCCTCCGCCCGTTTGCGGTCGGTGACGTCGCGCACGATGCAGGTGCCGATCCACCCGTCAGGGGTGCGCCGGGCGGAAGCCGAAATCTCGACGGGAAACAAGTCGCCGTTCTTGCGGCGGGCAGTTGTCTCCAGGGTTTGGTCGATGAAAGCGTTGCGTTGATCCTGCAAAAGGCGGGCCAGATTGTGGTGCATGTTGACCCATCGGTCGTCGGGCACGATCAGCCAGGCCAGAGGCGAAGCGAGCGCCTCGGCGGCATCGAACCCGAACATGCGCTCGGCTGCCGAATTCCATAATAGAATGCGCCCTTCGTGGTCGAAGGAGATGATGGCGTCGGTTGCGGTTTCTACGAGGGCCTGATAGTTGGCAGTGGCCTCTCGGAAAAAGCGGTCCAGCGCACGCCCCACAGGGATATCCTGGCCGCGCGCGCTTTTGCCCACCCACAGATAGGCGATGATCACATAGGGGGCGCTCAGGTATTGCGCCACGTGCCCGGCCCAACTGAGCGCGCTGGTGTATCCCTTGCCCAGCATGATCCCGAACAGGCCCACCGTGAGCAGGGCCAGGGCCAGAGCGTACCAGTAAAAGAACATCGCACGGCGGATGAGGTAGAACCGGATAAAGAACAAGGTCGAGAGGGCGAACAGGCCCACCGTTGCGCCTTGTATGATCCGCAGGCACTGGGTGGGGCTGCCCCACGGAGTGTAAAAGGCTGTCAGCAGGCCCCGGTAGGAGGTGGCGACGATTGCTAGGATAGCCAGCGCGCTGCCCACGCCTGCCAGGACCAACCTTTGTATTCTGTTTTTATCTATGCGGCGCAGGCCAAAGCGAGCCGATGTGCTGACTGCGCCGACTACGTGCAGGATGCCGCTCAGGGCGGTGCTGATGCTAAAGGCGGTGATGCTCGCGTTGGCACTTTCGGGCCTGTTCATGCCATAGGCGGCCATCAACGCGGCCCCGCTGTAGACGAGCATCGCGCTGCCGAAAAAGATGTTGCCGGGCGACCCGGTGAGCGCAAAGCCCCTTGCGGCGGTGTAGGCTGTATAGCCGAATGTGCCACAGAAAAAGGTTGTGAGCAGGATGGTTAGCAGCAAGGGAGCCTGGACGGGTTCTCTGAAATTGATCAGGCTAAAGATGATGATGCCTGCCAACAACATGCACACCGGCAATATGCTCAGGGTTTGCCACCACGGATCGGACATCCGCCGCCGGCGCTCGACGCGCGTCTCGTCGCTAGAAGCGCCTTGGGGCAACACGTTGGCCGTAGAGGAACGCGAACTCGGTTCAGGCGGTCTGGTTATTGTTCGATGTTCGTTCATAGCGGTCAACCCCCAGGTTCTACCCCTGCTATCGATGGCGGGAGAGACGCGTGTGCGCCAGGGGTCTAGCGGTTTCGTTTGGAGTTGGACAGGGCCACGATGTAGTCACCATGGCCCCTGTGTATCACGTATTGCTCGACATGCCGCCGCATCAGGCTATTCGTCACGTTAATATGATACTATGGTGACTGTCAACCCGCAAGCGATCTAGCGGTAGCAGGTTCCTGAAACGGGCCGCACTCTCGGCCAAGATTCGCAGCCGCGCTATTCTATCGGCTATGACTGCACGCTTGTAGGCAGTTGAGGCAGTGCCGACCATTGCAGAGCTATAGGCAGTTGATGAGTCTT
>JAAYXX010000184.1 GCA_012515695.1 Chloroflexota bacterium | reverse complement strand
CCACCTTTTTGCCGCGTGTGCCCTCGATTTACACAGTCCAGTTGGATTACTCGGATGTTGCTCTCCCCGAAGACGTTACGCTGGAACAGGCCATCCGCGAGGATATGGCTATCGTCACCTGGCGCATCCCGGACTATTTGTCGGATATCCACCTGGGGGCCATTCGTGCTGAGGCTTACCTGGATGGCAAAAAGGTGGCAGATACTTTTCTTCCCACGCAACAGTACGCCCATTACCGTGGACAGCTATGGGTTACCCAGCGGTTGAGCGATCGGCTGGTGCGTCGAGAGTTGGACCGAGCGTTGTTTCCTACCAGGTTCAATATGAACCTGAATGGTCTGGCGGCCACTCGGCAGGTGGGTGAACCTAATGAGGAAACGGCCAGGATTGCCGAGTTGTTTGAGGCCGAGATTCAGCCTACCGGCAAGTTGCTGCATATCGGAGAACGGCGGTATCTCCCCGCTGTCTTTAACAACTTTATCACCGCCTGGCGGGCGCCGGGCAAGCTGTACAAGGGCATGACTTTTGCCGGGTATATGGCGAACAGCTTCCGGATCACCATCGCCGAAATCTTGTTACAGTGGATCGTCAGCGGTTTGGCCGCCTATGCCCTGTCGCGGGTGCTAACGCCCAAGTTCTCGCGTCTGTGGACCATCTTTTTCCTGATCACCATGATGGTCCCCGGCGTCGCCACCCTGATTCCCTCCTATGAAATGGTGGGCAAGATGGGGCTGCACGACCGGTTGCTGGGGGTTATCCTGCCCAGCATCCCCGGCGCGTTCACGATTTACCTGTTCAAGGGGTTCTTTGACGCTCTGCCTGGGGAGATCTTTGATGCGTCCCGCATTGATGGCGCGTCGGAATTCGAGGTCTTTTTCCGAATCGTCATACCCATGTCCAAGAACGTCTTTACCGTGATTGGCCTGTTGACCTTCCTGGGGAGCTGGAGCAGCTTTTTCTGGCCCTACCTGATCCTGCGCTCGCCCAAGGTCTGGACCTTTACCGTAGCCATCTATATGGCAAGCGCAGGAGGAGCTAGCGCGGCGGGTGGCAACGCGATGGCCAGTTCGGTGATGGCCGCTATACCGACGCTGTTGGTGTTTGCCATCTTCTCGCGTTCGATCCAGCAGGGCATGGTCTGGAGTGGTCTCAAGGGCTGAAAAGCATCTCACCAAAGGAAGGCAACATGTCCACTTTGCGAGAATCCTTTCTTCATCCGTCCAACGCGCACCGGCCCTTGCAGATTGTGCATGGCCTGGATCGGGCGCTGACCGACCCGGAGAACCTGACCGGCGAAGAGGGCATTGACCGTCGCCTGGAGAAACTACGGGAGATGGGCCTGGGTGGTATCGTGGCGAATGTCGGCTTTCGAGATTACCTGCAAAGCCCTCGCCAGTGGGAAGTGCTGCGGTATGCCCTACGCAAGGCCCACGAACTGGGGTTGGAGCTGTGGCTCTATGATGAAAAGGGCTACCCTAGCGGGACCGCTGGGGGCATTGTCACTCGCGCACATCCCGAATATGTGACTGTGGGGCTGGCCTGCTATCCTCAAGAAGTGGTGGGGCCAGCGGATGTGCGCGTTGATCGGCCAGTAAGCTGCAAGCGTTTCGTTTGGGCGGGGGCCATGCAAGCCCCTGCCAGCGCCACCCGCGCAGAGGTGCTCGATCTCTCGGCCCATGTGGACGAGCAGGGCACGCTGCGGTGGGCGGCTCCGGCGGGCCGTTGGACGCTGCTCTACCTGGCAGAGCGTGTGACCTATGAGGGCACGCACGCCGGGCGCAACGTCCACGAGTTGCGCCGCTATACCAACGTGCTCATGCCAGAGGCGGCTGCCGAGTTTATTCGAGTAACGCACGAGCAGTACCATCGCGAGTTGCCGCCCGACATCTGGCAGCACATTCGCGCTGTGTTTACCGACGAGCCTTCGTTCATGACAACCTATGTAACCGAAGGCCCCACTAATACGCCCGTGGCGGACGCCTATCTGTTCAACGACCGCCCGGCCAGCGTGCCCTGGTCTCGCGATTTCCTGGCGCGGTTCCAGGCGGATCGGGGTTACGACCTCACTCCCTATCTGTTTGCGCTGTTTGTCTCGGACGCGCCCGAAGCCTGCTATGTGCGCCAGGACTATTACCAGTGCGCCACCAACCTGTTTGCCGAAGCATTCTACGGACAGGTGCAGGATTGGTGTCGGGCGCATGGCACGCGGGCCTCTGGGCACGCTATGGCCGAGGAGAACTTGATCGCGCAGATCTCCTATAGCGGCAGCATCTACGCCCTCGACCGACGCATGGACTTGCCGGGCGTGGATATGCTCTCCTCTGATCCCGGCGAGATTCTGAGCACTGAATGGTTCATGGGTCCCAAGCAAGTGGCCTCTGTCGCCCATATTACCGGGAAAAAGGAGGTACACAGCGAGACCTCGAACCATCTCCAGCGCCATCGCAACCCGCCGGTCAAGACCAGCGTGGCCGAGATGCGCGGAACCGGCAACCTGCTCTATGTCTTGGGGGTGAACCAGATCACCTCATACTATGGCTGGGATCAGATCGGGGCCGAGGGGTATCGGGAGTACAACGACTATATGGGGCGACTGGCGACCCTGCTGCGCGGGGGAGCGCACGTCTGCGATGTGGCTGTGCTCTATCCCATGCGCTCTATCTGGGCCTACCATCGCCCGCGAGACCGGGCGCTGCCCTGGGGGGATGATCCCGCCGGGCCGTGGCCGGAGCCAGTAGTGCGGGTGGCGCGGGCCTACCCCAACCTGGTTCGTGGGTTGCTGCGCGCCCAGATTGACCTGGATATTCTGGACGAGCAGGCGATCCAAGAGGCCAACTTGCAAGATGGCGCGCTGTGCGTGGCCGACGAGACTTACCGCGCCGTTGTCCTGCCGCCGCTGGAGGCGCTGGAACTGGCGACGGCCAGGGCGCTGGCTGCTTTCTGTCGTGCGGGTGGGCAACTGATCAGCGTGGTCAAACTGCCCGACATGGCCGAGTCGCCGGAAAACACGGTGGCCCTGCGGGCGGAACTGGCGGCCCTGTTCGACGAGGGGTTGGCCCACCGCGCAAGCCTGGAAGAATTGCCCGCGTTGCTGCGTACGCTTGTTCCGGGCGACCTCTTGCTCGATCAGCCCCAGCCCGATGTGCTCTACACGCACCGGCGGCTTGAGGGACGCGACCTGTACTTTGTCATCAATAACGCCCCCCAGCCGATCACTATTCGACCTGCGTTGCGCGTGCCCGGCCCATACACCATCTATCGCCCGCTGACCGCCACTATCGAGCCTGTCGGCCAGGAGCTTGCTCTGAGCCTGGAGGGTTACGAGGGGGCTTTTGTGGTGTGCGAGGCGTAGGCTGGCCCTGGGCCGCTGGCATCAGCGACCAACGCGCCAAAATCGGAGGATAACCATGTCTGTCTTTGATCCCAAAGCGTTTCTCAACCCATCGAACGCGCACCGGCCCCTGCAGATCGTGCATGGCCTGGATCGGTCATTGACCGACCCGGAGAACCTGACCGGCGAGGAGGGCATTGACCGGCACCTGCAAAAGCTGGCCGACATGGGCACCGGTGGCATTGTCACCAATGTGGGCTTTCGGGACTATTTGGTCAGCCCCAGGCAGTGGGAAATCCTGAACTATGGGCTACGCAAGGCCGCCGAGCAAAATTTCGTGCTGTGGTGGTACGACGAAAAAGGCTACCCCAGTGGAACCGCCGGAGGCATCGTCACGCGGGCGCACCCCGAATATTCCGCGCAAGGTCTGGCTTGCTATCGCCAGGAGGTAGAGGGACCGAGGGCTGTGCGCGTTGATCTGCCCGTAAGCTGCCGTCGGTTCGTCTGGGCCGGGGCAATGCCTGACCCTGACGTAGCCACCCGCGCCACCGTCGTGGACCTGTCCGACAAGATAGACGAGTGGGGCACGCTGCGGTGGGACGCCCCCGCCGGTAAGTGGACAGTGCTCTATTTGGCCGAGCGGATCATGTACGAGGGCACGCACGCTTCCGGCAACGTGTGCGAGTTCAAACATTATGTAAACTTACTCAAACCGGAGGCCGTGCGCGAGTTTATCCGCGTTACCCACGAGCAATACTATCGCGAGATACCCTCCGACCTTTGGGACAAGATGGTGGCCGTGTTCACCGACGAGCCGTCTTTTATGGTGACGTATACTGGCAAACTGCCGGAGCGCTTTGACGGCAAAATCCCCGTCATTGACGCGCCCATCTTTAACGATCGCCCACCGGCGGTCCCCTGGGTGGATGACCTGCTGGAGCGCTTCCAGGCCATGAAGGGCTATGACCTGCGGCCCTACCTGTTCTCCCTGTTCTTCTCCCAGGAGCCGGAAGCGCAGTATGTCCGCCAGGATTATTATGATGTCATTACCCGCCTCTACACCGACGCTTTTTACGTGCAGGTGTTGCGCTGGTGTCAGGAGCATGGCATTGCTTCGTCGGGCCACGTGATGGCCGAGGAAACCCTGATCGCCCACGAGACCTACCACGGCAGCCTGTTCTCCGTCATCCGCGAGATGGACCTGCCCGGCATTGATATGCTCAACTCTGATCCGCAGGATATGCTCGCCCGTCACTCGTTCATGGCGGCCAAGCAGGTGGCTTCGGTGGCCCACCTGACCGGCGCCAAGCAGGTCCACAGCGAAAGCTCGGACTGGGTGCAGGGCAACGAGGGGCGGTATGCCACTTTGCCAGAGCGCCTGGGCCAGGGCAACCTGCAATACGTGCTGGGCATCAACCAGATCACCTCATACTTTAGCTGGCATGAACTGGATGACGATGCCTGGAAGCAGTACAACGACTATATGGGCCGTCTGGCCTCGCTGTTGACGGGCGGTCAGCACGTCTGCGATGTGGCGGTGCTGTATCCTATCCGCTCCATCTGGACGCACTATCTGCCCGCCCTGGAGCCGCCCCAGGGCCGTAGCCACGGGAGCAAGCCCCGGTCCGAGTGGGTGGCTAAACTGAACGAGGAATATCCCGACGTGGTGCGCGGCCTCTTGCGGAGTCAGGTGGACCTGGACATCGTGGATGAGCAGGCGTTGATAGAGGGCGAGATCCGCGATGGCGCGCTGTACGTGGCCGATGAGGCTTACCGGGCCATCGTTCTGCCGCCGATGTACGCCCTGTCGCTGGACGCGGCCCGCGCTCTGGCTCGCTTCTGCGAGGCGGGCGGGACGTTGCTCAGCGTGGGGCCTCTGCCCGAGATGGCCGAGAGTGCCGCCAATACTCCGGCGCTCAAGGAAATCCTGGCCGGGCTGTTTGGCGCTGGTGGGCCTGCGCGTGTTCTCCCGCTGGAAGGGATGCCGGAGGCGCTGGGGGCGTCGCTGGGCGCGGACCTGGCGCTGGCCGAGGGGAACGCGGATATCCTCTACACGCACCGGCAGCTTGAGGGGCGCGACCTGTACTTTATCATCAACAACAACCCCGCCGCCACGCGCATTGCGCCGACGCTGCGGGTTCCCGGCCCCTACACGCTCTACCGGCCTCTGGATGGGACGGTGTCCGAAGCGGGCGCGTCGCTCGACCTGGAACTGGCAGGCTACGAGGGCGTGTTTGTGGTGTGCGGCGCCTGATCGCAATTGCTCTGAACCTGCTTCCCTGTTACCTGGGCGGGGGGAATGGTGGACGCTGGCCCGGCCTGAACGCCGGGCTGGCGTCCTCTTTGTTGAGGCGATAGAAACGGGAGGGATGCCCATGAACACCATGCACTTGATCCGACGGAACAAACGCGCAAGCGACAGATGGCGCGCCCGTGGGCGCAATTGCGGGCGCAATCGCGCGCGCTGGCCGCTCTATCGGCGGCTGGCCTGCCCGCTCGCTCTGGCTTTGTGTGCCGCGTCCATCACCTGTGCCGCGTGCTCCGGGCCTTT
>JAAYXX010000026.1 GCA_012515695.1 Chloroflexota bacterium | reverse complement strand
TCAAAAAGTCGCGCTGCAACTCGTTGATTTCGCCGGTCTTGCCCATCAGGATGATGTCCACAAAGCCCTTGATCGAGTGCAGCGGCGTGCGTAGTTCGTGGGACACTACCGACAGGAAATCGGACTTGATCTGGTCGATCTCTTTTTGGGTGGTAATATCTCGCAACACCGTGACCACGCCGCGAATCTCGGCGCTGGCCCCGCGCACGGTGGAGGAAAGGGCCTGATAAACGGCTTTGCGCTGCTCGTCCCTGTCCAGGGTGATCTCGCGGATCAGCGACCCTTCCTCTTCGGCCAGCGTCTCGCGGATGCTGGCTATCAGGGCCTCGCTATCCACGATTTCCGGCAGGCGCACCCCCTGTCGAGGGGTCTGGGAAACGCCAAATATGCGCGCCGCCACGGGGTTCATCATCAACAAGTGCAGGTCGGCATCAACAAACAGCACCCCGTCCCCAATCCCGCGCAACACCGCCTCTAGCTCGTTGCTTTTTTCCAGCACGCTCTGGTAGAGGCGGGCGGTCTCTTTTTCCTCCTGCACCAATTGCTCATAGAGGCGGGCGTTTTTGACGGCGATGACCGCCTGATCGCCAAAAGCGTCCAGCAGGTTCACGTCCGCCTCGGTGAAGGCGTGTGGTTCGGGGCTGGTGGCCGTTAGCGCGCCGACCACCGAGTTCTCGGAGATGAGCGGCACGCTGACCAGCGAGACAATCGGGCGGCCCCCGGTGGGGCGAAAGCGCGAATCCTCGTCCACCGCATGGATGAGCGCAGGCTCGCGGTTTGCCACGACCCAACCGGCCACCCCCTCCCCGATACGGAAGCATGTGCCGGATAGCTCCTCCTTGGGGATGCCCGAAGCGGCGGAGGTGATCACGCATTCCGCCTTTTCATCCACCAGGGCGATGGTGCAGCGCGCGCCGCGCAACACCTGGGTAGCGTTCTCGACGATGCGTTGCAGCAATTCGTCCAGCGCCAGCGCCGAGTTGATGGCCTTGACGCTCTCTTGCAAAGAGCGCAGCTCTAGCAGGCGGTTCGCCAGGTCTGCGGCGGTGCGCTGGACAATATACGCCTGGGCTTCCAGGTCTTCGCCCTTGCGGGTCAGGTTTTCGCCCAGCGCATGAATAGCGCGCTGCCTGCGCTCCATGATCCAGCTAATCAGCAGCGAGCCTACGATCAGGCCGTACAGGGCCACGTATCGCCCGATAAACCCACCGTCGGCCAGGAAAAAGAGGCTATTGGCCTGGACATATGCCACCAGCACCCATAGCGCGCCTGAGAAAAAGGTAGTGACGACCAGTTCGCGCACATAGGGGTAGTAGATGGCCGACTTCAGCGCCAACAGCGCATAGAGGATATAGAGGTCGCTTTGGAACCCGCCGGTGAGGCCGACGAGGCCCGAAACGTAGAAATAGTCCACCAGATAGGAAGCGGACAGCAAGGCGCGCCGGATGGTGACAGGCAGGACCGGCAGCCGCCAACGGGTCAGCATGGGCGGGGGGATGAACGCCAGCGTGAACAGCAGGTTGCACGCGGCATAGCCCAGCAAAACAGACGCCTCGATGGACCAGCCCCCTTCGCTGCCAAAAAGCGACTGGCGCACGCCAGCCACGATGAGCGGGCTGACCAGCAGCAAGGCCCATTTCACCGGGTTGCCGTATCTGGCCTCGATGCGAAAGGCTGTTTCCAGTTCATCTTGTGCGGTTATTTCTCGCTGCATATTCATCTTGTGTGCCCCGCTCCGTTCCAGCAAGGAGGGGGGCGGGTTGGGCGGACTCTCTCGCCGCCTATTCTGGGTTGGCTGCCAGCAACAAACGCCACAGGCCCCTGGGTGTGCCCGCGTAGAGCGTGCCGGGGCCTTCTTCATCCAGCGCCAGCGACAGCACGGGGATCTGGTTCAACCCCCGGCCTAGGCTGCTCCAATTTTGGCCGCCGTCCTGACTGCGGTATACGCCGCCAGCGGCGAGTCCGGCGTATAGCGTCTGGTCGTTGGCCGGGTCTATCAGCAGGGAGGTAACGACCTGCGAATGCAGCGCCTCGCCCAGCGATTGCCAGGTGATTCCCCCGTCGCGTGTGGCATAGACGCCCCGATCTGTGCCCACGTACAGCCGGTTGGGATCGGCGGGGTGCGGGCAGATGGCATGAATGGCGGCCTGCTCCCAGACATAGCGCGTGTCCGGGTCGTCGCTGGGTAGCTTGGAGAGTTGTATCACGCCGCCCCGATCCAGGATCACCTCCAGCCCATCGGCCTCAGTGCCTGCATAAACCCAGGTTGCCTGGACGTTGTTCTCTTGGTTGACAGCAGCCTCTTCGCTCGTGCCAGACGTCCACGGGCTGACAGTAATTTGCTGCTGGGTGGTTGGCACGTCCAGGTCTAGCGTATTGCGAACGGCATACGCCACGGTGGCCTGAGTGAGAGCGGGGAAGGGGCAAATACTGAGCCAGTGCAGATCGTCCACTCTGCGCGCAAAGCGTTCCTCTGGCGGCAGGTGCGGCGCTTCCCCTTCGTAGACAAATGCCCGCAGCACGTCGTTCTGAGTGATGACATACAGGTCGTCGCCCGTCATCCCAAAAGCGATAGCCCGGACCCGCTCGCGGCCGAGGCTGGCGCGGGGCTGCCAGTTCAGGCCGCCGTCTACGGTCCAGTAGACCATTGGGCGCGGGACGGCGGAGAATGGGTCCACGATGGCGTAGGCGATATTTCGATTGTAGGGGTCGTTTATCAGTCCCAGAATCTTGATTGCCCCCAGCGGCCCCCCTGGGAGACCTTCGTTGCCAGAGTACCAACGCTGCCCGCCGTCAAAGCTCAGGTGCAGCCCACCCGCCGAGCCGACGGCGTACAGAATGCGCTCGTCGCCGACCCGATTCACCATGACCCGTGGGACGGTCAGCCCGCCCGGATAGGTGGTGATGCGCTCCCACAGCATTCCCGTTTGGTCGGAATGGGCCAGGGGGACCAGCAGCAGGGGCGCGCCAAAGCAGACCAGGGAGAGAAGGCTCTGCCGCAAGCGAGTTCTTGACGGCAGAGCCAACAGTTCGATCAAACGTCTGGCGAGATGAAACAGCCGAAGCACCATGCTGATCATGTCTTCCCGATGGCGGATGATTCCTGCCCCCCTGATTAACGCGGCGGTATATCGAGTGTCGGTTTGGCCGTAGGCTCAGGCACCGGCGTATCCTTGGGTTTGGGCGTATCTTGCTTGGGCGGATCCTGTTTGGGCGGATCCTGCTTGGGCGGCTCCGTTGGCTCAGGTGTAGGCGTGGCCGTCGGCTCGGGCGTATTGGTCAGCGTGGGCGTAGATGTTTGAGTAGGCGTCGGCGTATCAGTTGGGGTGGGCGTGAACGTCGGCGTGGCCGTGGGGGTCAGCGGGAGGCCCGCTTCCCACATCCTGGTCTCGACCAGTTTCGCGTCGCACACCTCTATGCTGGCCATCGCCTGATATTCGGCCAGCGCCGCCTCATAGTTCTCTTCCTGAAGATAGATGTCTCCCAGGTGCAGGTGGGCATCGCATAGGATTGGCGCCAGCTTGCCCGACAGATAGTTGGCGTCCTGAGCATAGATGGCCGTAAGCTCGGTAATGCTCTGGTCCCACAGGCGCGCCCCGTAGCTCTGCAAGCCCTGCCCGAGCAACTGGGCCAACGTCAGCGCCGTGCGCGCCTCCTCGCTGGCAGAGCGTTCGGCCAAGGCTCGCTCATAAGACTTGCTGGCCTGTCTCGCTTTGGTCAACAAGTCTTCGGTGATCTGGAAACGGACGTCGGACGGCTGCGCGTCGGGGACTTCCCGTAGCTCGCCTTCTACCATATCCAACCACTGGCGGCCCTCGCCCATGTAGGCTTCGTACAGGTCATCGCTGATGGTTCCTGGCCTATACTCGGCGTCCACGGTGCGAAGCTGGAGCAGGCGTTTGATGGCCTCCCCATAGGCGCGGCTGTCGAGATACCCGCGAGCCTCCTGATATTGTTGGTCCATCTCTTGCCGGATGACCAGCTTGTCAATCATCACGCGCACGTCTTTATAATTGGGTTCGTATTCAAAGATGCAACGCAGGTTTTCCAGCGCGTTAGCTATCGCGTTGGCCTTGACATAGGCCAGGGCCTCGTCGTAGAGCTTGTCCTTGCTCTTTTCCACGCCGTTCAGCGCCTCAGGGTCTTCGGGGACGGCTGTCGCCAACTCGGAGCAGACCTCCAGCGCCCGGCAATAGCGTTGAGCGACGGAATAGCTCTGGCATTGGTTACGCAGGCTCTGCGTTTGTTGGTCAGGCGTCAGGAAGGGGAGCATCCCCTGCGTATACATATAGACACCGCCTACGACCCCGGCGACGATCACCAGCACCAGCGCCCCAATCCACCACCCGTGCTTTTTGCGTTGGCCGCCCTTGACGACCTGTACGGTGGCTGTCTCGGCTTCGCCGCCGTCGGGAGCCAGCTCTTCCCGCGTGCCGTTCTCCACCGATTCGAGCTTTAAAAAGATGTCCAGCTCGTTCAGCAGCGGCTCGATGCCCCGGCGCGTGGGTTGCAGCGCATGAAGCTGCTCAAAGCACGCCCTGGCCTGATGCCATTGGCGTCGCCGGTAGTACGCCATCCCCTGGCTGTATAGCTCTTCCGGGTCCAGAGGCGTCTGGTTCTCTGGCGTGTCGTTGTCTGAGGCTGGGCGTTCTTCGGTTGGATTTAATTCTGCTTGTTGATCATCTGTCATATAGTTACTCGGTTCTGAATGCCCTAGCGAGCAGGGATAGAATGACCTGTCTGCGGTTCGTCGCTATCAGACGGCGTAACGGATTGACTGCCGGGAATGGCCTTGGGGTTTACAGCGTGCGTCAGGTCGGTCACGAGCGGCAAATTGAGCGTGCGCCCTGGTGCGGGCACCAATTGGACGTCATCAATAAAGGCCCAGCTTGGCAGAAATCCATCCACCCGGTTATACAGCCGGAACTCGATACGCACCCGCTGGCCTGCCCATTGCGTCAGATCGGCGCTCAATCGCACCCACCCTGACTGCCAGAAGATATGAGGGGGAGGGTCTATGCTTTTCAGATTGAAACGTCCGTAACGCAACACAACCGAAGACTGGCTCCCATCGGCCTGGCTGACAAGCACATCCAGGGTGTCGTACCAGCTCTTCTGCGCATCGCTCCAGGCGATATCCCAGCTCTTCATGTTTGCCCAGAAGGTTAACATCAAGCCGTGGTCGCATTCCGCCGTAGGCAACTGGATAATCTGGTAGAGAGAAGCATAGGAATTGGGCGCCACTGCGTCGTGCTCAGGGTCATACACTTCTTGGCCCAGAAGTGCCATATGGCTGGGGCTGCCCGTTCGGCTGGGGGCATACACCAGCGTGGTGGGCAGCTTGCTGCCGGAGCTAACCATCCAGCCATCCAGCGAGCCGTTAAATCGCGGGTTGGTGAGGCCCTCGCTATAGACATAGCCTGCGTCGTTCCCGCTGATGGGCGACCATTCAGAGACGTGCCCTGCCTTGTCCTCGGCTCGGACGCGGAAATAATGGAAATTGTTCGCCCATAGCGAGGAGAAGGTGGCCTCTGTGTTGGCGGTGTTGACCTGCCAGTTTTGCCAGTTCGTGCTGCATCCGCCTCGGCGATACTGTACCGTGTATCGGGCGATGCCCGACCCATGCGCGCCGTCGTCGGCCGACCAGCTCACGATGATATTCGAGCCGCTCGCGTATTCAGTGGGCAGGCGGGTTACCGGGTCCTTCATCATGGGAGGAATAGCTACGGGCGCGTGCAGATCCACTTTGAACGTTTTGGTCTGTGCGACCTCGACATTCTGGGCCAGGTCAACGGCATAATACGTGATGGTATAGGTTCCGTCCTGGTCCAGGATGATGCTTTCCCCGTCCCATATTTGCGGTTCGCCCTCCACACCGTCCAGGTCGATGCGGTAGCTGATGTGCATTACCCCGGCGGTGGCGTCCTCGGCGGCAAGCTGGATGGTCGCAGGGGTGATATAGTACGTGTTACGCTGCGTGCCCGTGGCGGTCAGCGTGGTAACAGGCGGCGTGATATCATACTTGAGCGGCACGCTGATGGCGGTGGTATAGTCTACATTGCCCGCCTTGTCCTTCAGCCAGATGTAAACGGGCGTGATGCCCTCGTCCTCCACCGTCAGGCCGGGTATAGAAGCCTGGCCGGGGGAAAAGGTGTGCAGTTGCCCGTCATCGTTGGCGGTGGGAGCGGCGCCCATTTTATAGTAGGCAGCGCCTATTCCCGCATAGTCCCACGGGTTGGTCCACTTGAGCGTAAAGCTGTTCGTGTTGCTCCATTGTTCCGGCGTGACGTACAGCTTGCTCGGGGAATCGGGCGCTTCCGAGTCAAAGTACAGGGTGACGGGTCCGGCGACGTTGGTCACATTGCCCGCCGCGTCGCTGACCCAGTAGCGCAATTCCCAGCGTTCGCTCTCGAACAGGTGGAACGAGTGCGCCGTGGTGGTGGGCGCGCCTGATACGGTCTCGGTGATGATGGGCTGGCCCTGAACCTGCCCCTTGGTCACCTGATAGTGGAACCCGCCGATGCCGCTCAGGGTATCGGTGGCCACCAGCGTAACGGTGATCGTGCCGGTGTAGTGCTTGCCGTCCTCGCCCGTCGGCCCATCAATGCGGTGGGACAACGCGGGGACCGAGATATCGTACTTGAGCGCGTCTTTTAGCACCTGGCGCGTGGCGGGGTCATGGTTCCCCGCGCCGTCAACGAGCCAGACGTAAATGTCGTGCGCGCCCTCGCTCTCGGCGGCCAGGCCGGTGAGCGATTCGATATCCTCACCCATGATGGGGCCTGTGGGCGTCATGACCACGGTAGGGTCAATGTCCAGTTGATAGTAGACCCCGGCAATGCCAGAGAAATCCACCGGGTTGGTCCAATGTAGCTCAAATTCGCCATCCACGTTGGACCAGCCAGCGGGGATAGTGTACAGGTTACTCGGCGCGGGGGGCGGCGTGCTATCCACGTTGACCGTGACAGTTTGCGGCGTGGACACATTCCCGGCCACATCACGGGCGCGATATTCGTAGGTGTGGACGCCGTCTCCCTGGCTCTCGCCGATGATGATGATGTCGCCCTGGCTCCAGGTAGCGGTTCCCTGGCGGCGGTACTCGATCATTTCCACGCCAGAGCCGGTGTCCTCGGCCTCCAGGGTAATGGTTATCGGCGGCTGCATGTACAGCGCGGCGTTGCTGACGGTGGCCGTAACGGTGGGCGGGTTCTGGTCTATCTGGCACACGTTGAGCCTGGTTTTGGCAGTTTCCTTATTGCCCGCGACGTCGCGAGAATAGTATTGCAGACTGTGGGAGCCATTCCCCGAAATCTCGGCCTGTGTGCCCCGTTGCCACTCGCCATTATCCACCTTGTAATAGCTGGCGGCCCAGCCGGACAGGTTGTCTGTGGCGGTAATGTTCACCGTGACAGTGCTGGTGAACCAGCCGCTAGATGGCACGGGGGTAGACAGCGTGGCGGTGCTGGATGGGGCCAGCTTGTCAATGGGCACTGTGAACGCGTGCGGCGTTTCTTCGTTTCCGGCGTTATCCTTTGACTTGATCGAATAGGTGACATAACTATTGGCCGTGATGGAAGTGCCGTTGACCCAGAAGGATGTGCCCTCGCGCTGTGATTGCGTCACCTGGACGCCAGAGAGGTCGTCCGTCGCCGTCAGGTTGACGGTCACGGTATTGCTGAACCAGCCGCCTGCTGGCAGGGGCGGGGTAAAGCTGTAGGTGGTTACGGGCGGGGTAGCGTCATATCTGGCGGTAGCGGTGCTGCGCCGGGTATAGTCGCGGCGTCCGGTACCGTCTTCCAGCCAGACTTGCAAATCCCAAGGCCCCTCGTCGGGCGCGGTCAGCCCTGTGAGCGTGCGAATCCCCTCTCCTGCGACGCGCCCGTCAAAGTCCTCGTTGCTGGTGGGCGGATTGCCCCATTTGTACCACGCGGCGTGAATGCCCGACGCGACGGAAGGGTTGGTCCAGGTGGCGGTGAACTCGTTTACCGACGTCCACGCACTGGGCGCAATCTGCAGATTTCCGGGGCGTTCGGGGGCGCTATCGCCAGCGTAATAGAGCGTGACGGGTTTGGCCGTGGTATAGTCCGCGTTGCCCGCCGCGTCTTGAAGCCAGATGTAACAGGGGATGGCTCCCCCGCTTGCGACCGATATCCCCGTGATCTGGGTGATATTCGCCCCGTCGCTGTATCCGTCATAGTTGGCGTTGCTGGTGGGGGCGCTGCCCAGCTTGTAATAGGCTCGCTGGATGGGCGCGTCGCTCTGGGGCGGGTTGGTCCATCGCACGGCAAAGGCGTTCACCGTCGTCCATGTGTTGGGTTCCGCCGCCAGGGTTTGCGCGCTTGTGGGAGCTTGCAGGTCGAGCAGCAGGTCGGCCTGGGCCACGCGCGTGTGGTCGCTGTTGCCCAGTGCGTCTTCCAGCCACACATAGGCTGTTTGGCGTCCGTGGCTGCCCAGCGAAATGCCGGAAATCGAAGAGATGTTGCTGCCGCTGACCGAGCCGGTGACATCGGCTCCCGAAGAAGGCTGCGCGCTGCCGATTTTATAATGGGCCTTGACCACTCCTGATAGTTCGGCGGGGTTGGTCCAGGTGAGGGAAAAGCTGTCCTGGTTGGTCCAGCCGGAGGGGTTGGCCTGAAAGTTGACCGGTGCGGCGGGGGCTGTACCGTCCACCTTGATGGTGTAGGCGGGGGAGATGTTTTCCGCAGCGGCAGAATCGGTGATGCGGAATTGCACCTGGTTGGCTGTTGCCGAGTCAATCAGGGAGCCGAGGGTAGCGGTCATTCGCGCCGTGGTCGAGATGGTGGTGCTGATCTGGAGCGCCCCGTTCGTTGACCAGCCGCTCCAACTGCTGCCCCCGTTGGTCGAATAGCAATAGGCGGCAGTGGCCGTTTGCAGGCCGTCGTCATCGTTTACCGTGACGGAAATGACGGTTGGCCTGCCTGTCCAGTTCTGGGGAGCGTGAAATGTCCAGCCCGCGTCGGCCAGCAGCGCAGCCGCCTGGCGCGAGGCAGTGGGGGCGGCCCCTGCCGGTTGGAGCGGCGCGAGCAAGAGCAGCACCACCAACGCAAGGGAGAACACTCTGGACCCTATGCGGCCGGGGCGAAAGCTTGTGGAGGGTAATGCAGACATGATGGACCGATTCATGCGTCGATCACCTCGTATGCAATCTACTATATTGAAGCGCTCTGCCGGTTCCGTGGTCAGTCTTTTTCGAACCGATAGCCCATTCCCCGCACCGTTGTGATCAGTTTGGGGTTTGTCGGGTCCTCTTCGAGCTTGCTTCGCAACCGCCGGATATAGACGGCGATCTGGTTGCTATAGCCTTCGTACTCGTAACCCCAGGCATGGCTTAATAAAAAGTCATGGTTCAGCGTTCTGCCTGCGTTGCGCATCAGGCAATGCAGCAGCCGAAACTCGATGGGAGTTAGTTCGACGGGTTTCCCGTTGGGGAGAATCACCCGGTTGCCGACTGGGTCCACGCGCAGGCCGTTGACAGCCAGGGCGGTGTTCGAGTCGTCAAAGCTGGATAGTTCGCTGCGTCGCAGCACGGCCTTGACACGCGCCAACAACTCGGACGGCTCAAAAGGCTTGGGCAAATAGTCGTCGGCGCCCAGCTCCAGCCCCAGGACTTTGTCCGTTGTTTCGCCCTTGGCGGAAAGGATGATAATAGGCACATCCATCGTCTGCCGGATGCGGCGGCAGACTTCCAGGCCATCCATGTGGGGCATCATCACATCGAGGATGACGAGGTCAGGGTGCTGCGTTTCCACCAACTGTAGCGCCGTCTGCCCGTTATCTGCCGTCAGAACCTCAAAGTTTTCCTCGGTCAACAGAAAGGCGAGCATCTTTAGATTGTTGCGATCATCATCAACTGCCAAGATGCGCATCCTCTTCTCCTTCCGGTACCAGTTTGCAGTACCAGGGCGTAAAGATTATATCATCGTAAACCATAGCGTGCAAGGGCTGCCGCTTGCAGGCAAGGCGCCCCTCACCCGCCCTTCGGCGTCTGGCTCGGCATGTATGTCGCCCTCGCCCTTTGGGAGAGGGTGCCCCGAAGGGGAGGGTGAGGGCAATCGCGCTCAAGCCCCCTCATCCGCCCTTCGGGCACCGGCATACCTGCCGCTTTCTCCCAGTGGGAGAAGGCGTATGCCGCCAAAGATGGCGGCGGTCCGATTTCCTCGCCCTGGGGAGAGGACATCCTACTCCCTCGCCCTTTGGGAGAGGGAGGCTTTCAGCCGGGGGTGAGGCCGAGCGGCCAAGCCCTTACTAAAATACTCGTGATATCGCGATTTAGACGGTTTTAAGGCGAAAAAGTCACGGCTGATAGTTGCAAGCTGTTGGCGGGGAGATAGGGTGATGGCACCTGGTGCGTGAGGTGTCTCCCTGGAAGGATAGCCGGGAGATGGTCGTGTTGGCTCCCCTTTTGATACCCTCAGCCGTCGTGGCTACTGTCCCGCAAGCGGGTGTCCCGAAAGCGGGTGTCCCGAAAACGGGATAGGAAATCCTGGCGAATCTCGCTGTCTGCGATGCGGTCCAGGTGCAGTTCGGCCTCGACGACTTCTGCGCAATCCTGGTTGGCCTGTGCCAGCATCAGCCCCAAGGGGTCTACAACCTGCGAGACGACGATCTGCAAGGGGCCGGCGACGTTGGCCGCAACCACGAAACAGCCGTTCTCTGCTGCGCGTGAGCGCAAATGGGCCTCAAGCACGGGCACTTTCCAGGTTCCACTTCCGGCCCCGTAGAACCCGATCATGACTACCTCTGCCCCCTGGTCTAACAGGGAGCGATAGCCTTCCGGGAAACGAACGTCGTAGCAGATTTGCAGCCCGACGGTGATCCCTTTCAGGTCGAGCACGACCTGTTCGGTGCCGGGCTGGTAGAATTGGGTATCTGCGCGGGTGAGGTGGATTTTATCATATTGCGCGGCGATCTGCCCGGTGTCGGAAAAGGCGTACAGGCGGTTCACCCAATGTGTGCCTACCCACGCCTCGGTGCCGACCAGCACCCAGATGCCATGCTCCTGGGCCGCCTGAGCGATGGTTGCCAATGCGCTCTCTATGGTCGGCCATTCAGACGCATGGCGGCCATGACCTATCGCGGGGCTGTAGCCGGTCAGGGCTGTTTCGGGGAAAAGGACCACCTCGCTGCCACGGGCTGCCTGGCGCTGGATGGTAGCCAGGATGACGCGCAGGTTGCAGGCAATATCATCGGTGATCGCGATTTGAGCTGCTGCCACACGGAGCGTACGATTTGGCTGGCCCATGCTATGTTCTGCTCCAGGAGAGTGGTTATGTGCCCATCAAAGGGTTGCTATCTGGCATTCTATCACGGGAAGCACGAATGACCAAACCCCGCGTATGGGATGCGCGTTGACACCTCTCCGACGCGGGGCTAGAATGCGTCTTGCAGTTTGTTGAAATGGAGGCGAGTCATGAAACTGGTGACAACCGCAGAGATGCAAGCGTTGGAGCAAGCAGCCAACGCTGCGGGCCTGAGCTATGCAACGATGATGGAAAACGCCGGGCGCGCTACGGCTCTGGCGATTCGCGAAGAGATTCCGGCTACGTCGGCCAGCGTGCTGGTGTTGGTGGGGCCGGGGAATAACGGGGGAGATGGGTTGGTGGCTGCGCGCCATCTGTCCAAATGGGGCTACCCGGTCACTGTGTACATCTGGAAGCGGGCGCGGGAACAGGACGCCAACCTGGAGCGGGTGCAACAGCAGGGGATGGAGGTGCTCTGGGCCGCAGAAGATGCGGGGTTCCAACGGCTGGGCGATTTGGCGCGGGCGTGCGATATTCTGGTAGACGCGCTGTTGGGCACGGGCATTTCCGGCGAGTTGCGCGGCGAGTTGAAGGAAATGCTGTGGGCCGTGCAGGCCGCGCTCGACTCGCGGCAGGCCGGAGACAAGGTTTTCCAGCGGCCCAGCCATCCCGGCCCTGGCCTCTTTGCGGAGGGGCAAGAACGCCCCTTTATCGTGGCGGTGGATGTGCCCACCGGCCTGAACTCGGATTCGGGAGAGGCAGACGACGCGACGCTGGCGGCGGACCTGACGGTTACGTTTGCCTATCCCAAGCGGGGGCATTATCTCTTCCCCGGCGCGGGCTATGTGGGCGACCTCTGGGTGGCGGATATCGGGATTGATCCCAGTCTGGCGGATGGCATTTCGCTCCAGGTTGCCACCCCTCAGGAAATTGCCCAAAAGCTGCCCGTTCGCCCGGCGAACGCTCACAAGGGGACGTTTGGCAAGGCGTTGATTGTGAGCGGGTCGGGGAACTATGTTGGCGCCCCCTGCATGGCTGCCGAGGCCGCCTACCGCAGCGGCGCGGGCCTGGTAACGCTGGGCGTGCCGGAGCAGATTTACCGGATGGTGGCGAGCAAGGTGACCGAGGCCACCTACCTGGTATTGCCCGACGATACGGGGGTGCTGGTTCCGTCGGCGCTGAATGTGTTGGCGCAGCATTTGGGTGACTATGACGCCGTTTTGCTGGGGCCGGGGCTGGGCACCGAAAAGCCCACCGGCGAACTGGTGTATGCGATGTTGGGGGCGTCCAAGCGCGCCATGCGAATGGTGGGCTTTGGCGTGAGCGGGCGAGCCGAGGGAACGAGGCCCGCGCTCACATTGCCCGCGTCGGTGATTGACGCGGACGCGCTGAATCTGCTGGCCGCACAGGATAGTTGGTGGGAATACCTGCCGCCCCAGTGCATTTTGACGCCTCATCCGGGGGAGATGGCGCGTCTGACGAGGCGCGATGTGGCGGAAATACAGGCGGACCGGATAGGCGCAGCACGCGATGCGGCTATGCTGTGGGGATGCATCGTCGTGCTCAAGGGGGCGTTTACCGTGGTGGCTTCGCCTGATGGCATTGTGGAGGTGATCCCGTTCGCCAACTCGGTATTGGCGACGGCTGGCACGGGCGACGTGTTGGCAGGGGCTATCGTGGGCCTGTTGGCTCAGGGGCTATCTGCCCTGGACGCGGCCATTTGTGGCGCCTATTTGCACGGGCTGGCGGGCGAATTGGCAAGCCAGGAGATCGGCCAGGTTGGCGTGCTGGCCGGGGAGTTGTCTACTTTTCTGCCGATGGCCCTGGAGCAAGTACGAGCGCAGTAGTCGCGGGCGCAAAGATTGCGGCGCAGTCTTTGCGGCGAAAGGATTGCGCTCGCAGGGTATGCGCTCACGCCAGGATAGACGCCAGAACGCGACGGAGGCTTCCGTCGCGTTCGTTTATTCTATATGGGCTAGACTTCCGGCTTGGTCAGGTTAATAGAGCCGCTAGCGGGTTTGGTATTCTCGAGTTGGGACAGGAGGTCCTCTTTGCGCTGTGCTGCGGCGCGCTTGCCCTCTTCGATGGCTTCCTGGAAACGCGCCTTCTGCTGCTCGAGCATGGATTGCCCTCTCAGTCTGGCCTCTTCAACCCGTCGGTTCGCTTCTTCCGTCAGGTCTTCTGCGCGGTCCTTGAGTTCGATACTTTTCTCGCGAATCTGCTCGCGCATCTGCTGACCAGAATATGGCGTGAACAAGAGCGCTATCGCGGTCCCAAACAGGGAGCCGAGAAAGAAACCCAACATAAAGTCACCAGAGCCTTGCTTTGTCACAGTCCGCCTCCTTCAATAACTTGTCCGGATCGGGGTTGGCTATCGGTCTCTGGCATCTTCCAGAGAAGGGGTCTCGACCACGACCGGTTTCCGACTCTTGACCCTGCGGCGTATCGCGAAAAGGTTACGCAGCGTTTCGGTGACACCCGCGGAGTAGCTGGATACTTGAATCACGGGATCGACGACGTTGTGGCTGACGAAATTGGTGGTTTGCTTGACGCTGTCTAGTGTTTCTTGCGTGGTGTGGAGCAGGGGGCCAATCTCCTCTCGCAGCAAGCGCACGAGGCGGATAATCTGCACCATGATGATCGCGAGCAAAACTCCGATTACTATGGATTCAATCGCCAGCAGAACGATCGCGACATCGCGAACAGCCGCAAGCCACATGGACGCTCCTTCCGAGTCTACTATAGATGACAGCAAACTCTAGCTGCCGCGTAGTATATCACATTTTCAGCCATCTGGCAACGAGCATGGCTACCCAGCAGCACACCGTACCTTCGATGAGGTGGACGCGTCCCACGAGCAACCAGTTCAAGTCAAGTACGTCTGCTGTGGCCTGGCCCACTGCGAAACCAATTAGTCCAATGAACCAAAAGAGGATCAGGTCGAGCAGCTTTTTGCCGAACAGCAGATGAAAGATGGCGGCCCACAGGGTGGCCAGCGTCGAACTCACCAGGAACACGGGTGAAGCGAACATGGGCGTCTTCCTTTCAACTTGCTGCACCGGGGGCTATAGCGTGCGCTGGATGATGCCGCCGCCCAGCACCTCTTCGCCCTGGTACAGGACGACGGCCTGCCCCGGCGTAATGTCGCGCAATGGCCGGTCGAGCACCACACGCGCCTGTCGTTCGGGCAGGGCGTACACTCTGGCGGGCACCAGGGGCGCGCGGTAGCGAATCTTGGCTTCGATCAGCACGTCGTCTGGTGGCTCTGTTCCGGCCACGTAGGACATTTCGTCGGCCAGCAGCGTATCGTGGCCCAATTCCTCCGCATACCCGACGATCAGCGCATTGCGCGCAATGTCCAGCTCCAGCACATACAGCGGGCGCGGGGCGGCGATGCCCAGCCCCTCGCGCTGGCCGACTGTATAGTACGGCAATCCGTGGTGTGTGCCAAGTTGATTTCCCTGCGCGTCCAGAATGGGGCCGGGGCGGATGGTTTCGGGTGCGTGCTCACGCAGGAACCGCCGATAGTCGTTGTCCTGTATAAAGCAGACATCCTGGCTTTCCGGGCGATCCGCCACGGGCAGCCCGCGCTGGTTGGCGTAGGCCCGCACCTGGTCTTTGGTCATCTCGCCCAGGGGGAACAGCAGCGAGCGGAGTTGCTCTTGCTGCAAGGCGTACAGCACATAGGATTGATCCTTGCGCCTGTCCACCCCGCGCAGCAGATGCCAGACCCCGTCGGTTTCGCGGACGCGCACGTAATGGCCCGTCGCCAGGTAATCGGCTCCCTGCTGGCGGGCATAGGGGATGAGAACGCCGAACTTGAGCATGCGGTTGCAGCGCAGGCAGGGGTTGGGGGTGCGGGCGCGGGTATACTCGTCCACAAAATAACGCACGACCCGGTCCAGGAACGGCTGGCGCAGATCGAGTACGTGCAGCGGGATGCCGAGGTAATCGCAGACGGCGCGGGCCTGCGCGATGTTCTCCTGGTCCTTTTCCACCGCCGATGGCTCGCGCCACAGGCTCATGGTCAGTCCCTCGACGTGATAGCCGCGTTCCAAGAGCAGAGCGGCCACCGTGGAGCTATCCACGCCGCCGCTCATGGCGACCATCACGCGCCTGGTCTGTTGTACCAATCACTTTCTCCTAAAGCTCGTCACTACACCTGTCTACCACACAAGCGGGGCACAGGTCTCCCCTTTTTCCTCGACGGCGGGGAGTCGCCGCATACTCAGCCGGTCTGCCCGTTCCCGTTGGCGTCCTGGGGCCGGGCCTCGGGGTGCTTGGTGTAATAGTCTTCCAGGGCGGCATGCAGCGCGCTGGCGGCCAGATTCGAGCAGTGCATCTTGGCCTCCGGCAGCCCCCCCAGAGCGGTGGCTACTTGCTCGTCGGTGAGTTCGGCGGCCACGCTCAACGGCTGGCCTTTGACCATTTCGGAGGCGATGGAACTGGAGGCGATGGCCGCCCCGCAGCCAAAGGTGCGATATTTGATGTCGTCGAGGATGCCGTCCTTGACCTTGATGTATATCTCCATCAAGTCCCCGCAAACTGGGCTGCCCACCCGGCCATAGCCATCCGGGTCCTCGATGGTCCCCACATTGCGCGGGTTGGAAAAGTGCTCGATTACCGTCTCTGAATACATGCCATCCTCCACAGGATTTTCGGTCTATTGGTGGTTCGGCGCGCTGCCCACGATCGCATCCAATGGCATCCACCAGCCCAGCACTGAAGGCGCTGGGCTAATGGGGATAAAAATGCCCAAGTGCACTAAATACTCCCAAACCCGTTTATGAGTCTTAACTATTAATCTGGGTAACCCGCTGTGGCTGCGGCCCGCGCCGAACGCCAGCGGCAAGCGCGCCTAGCACTGAAGTGCCAGGCTAATGATTAAAAAGTGCGCTAAAGTGCACTACAGGATAGCCAACCCGTTTCAACGGGTTTCT
>JAAYXX010000025.1 GCA_012515695.1 Chloroflexota bacterium | reverse complement strand
TAGCGCCAGGGGGCAGACGTTCATCCGAATCAACGACCTGGTTCAGCCTGCGCCCTCCAACCTCTCTAATTTGTTGCAGCGCTTGCGCTGGCTGACCATGCCTCAAGAAGTGCTAGACCTGGACGCTGGCACACTGGTGGGCACAGAAATAGTGAACGATATGGAAGCCGACCACTATCGCTACGAGAATGAGGCGTTTGCCCCTGCCAGAGAGCACATTGACCTGACATGGGCACAGGCGGATGTGTGGGTATCCACCGAATTCCCCGGTGTGTTCGTGCGGGCTGTTGTGCAGGCGATAGGCAGCGACGAACAGGGCAATTCCGGCGTTGTCGCCCTGCAAAGCGATCTCGTGGGGGTGGACTTGCCCCTGCGGATCGAGCTTCCCACCCCATCCAACATCATCCAGCCCGCCCGCCTGACACTCAGCGAGGCCCTGGGCATGGAAGCCTTTGACAGCTACCGCATGGTGAACTCGGTGCGCTGGAACCTGTCAAACGGGATTCAGGGGCGCGCAGAAATGCAAGCCGCTGTAAACCGCGGACAACCAGCCGAACAAGCCGCTATCCGCGTGCGTATGGGAAACGTGGAACAAGAGATTGACTACATCCACATTGGTGGGCAATCTTTTATCAGGCGAGGCGGGGCGTGGGTATCCGCGGCCGAGTTGCCGCTTGACGCCGTGATAGCCGAATTGGGCTGGCTGACCAGGCCGCGTGAACTGCTCGGCGACAGCCCCGGCACGTTTGTGGGGTTTGAGGTGCTCAACGGCCTGATGACGCGCCACTATCGCTACAATCAACTGGCGCTGAATAACCTCCCCTGGCTGGTAAACACATCCCAGGTCCAGGCGGACGTATGGCTATGGAACCAATCCCCCGATCAGGAGGCGTGTGTCCGCATCGTGCTACACGCCGAGGGCAGCGACGACTGGAACCTCCCCGGCGAGATAGACCTGACCTCCTCCCTTGTGGATATTAACGCGCCATTGAGCATCGAGCGCCCGGCGGACTTGGTTTTCTAGCAGCCGGGCTGGTCTGAGAATTGGCGAGGGGCAGACTGCGGCCTATGCGGGAAACCTTCCCGTGGGAAAGCTTCCCGTGTGGGTCTTGGTCTGCCCCTCGGCTGTTGTAGCGTGTTTATTTGTGCTGGGCGGCCTGAGACAAGAGCTGGGCACGTAGTTGCCAGCGCCAGTCCGCCATCTTGGGGAATTCCTCAAAACTGACGATGGCCGCCAGCCGCTCATCCTCTCGGCGGATGCCAAGCGTCTGTAGCAGGGCATAGTCCTGCAAGCTTTCGCCAAACACTTCCCACCGCATGGAATCCACCGGCCCATCGGGGCCAGGGTAGACCATGAACGGGTCGCCATATGCCCAGCCGCGTTCCCACGCCAGCCCATCCTGCACGCAGTACGGGTCAATCAGGTTGCGCGTTTGCGACTGATACCAGTAATTATAGCCCCAATGCAAAAAGCCCTGGAACGGCCAGTGATAGAACAGCAGGCCGTGCATGGCGATTTTGGGCAGCGGCGTGTCCAGCAGCCTGTTCAGGTACTTGCCGCGAGGCCCGCAGCAATAGTAGCACCAGCAGGGAATGCCCTCCCGCACGAAATCCAGTGCCGTGCTAATGCTGGGGATGGGCATGTCCGTCAACCCCTGCCGCGCAAACTCGATCTCGGTGAGAGCGTCCATGACCTTGATCCAGGGGGCCAGCTCTCGCAAAAAGGCGCGATCCTCGCGGTATTGTTGCAGGTGTTCCTCGCCGTGCGGCTCGTCGGACACGTGAAAGAAGGACTGCTCCGCAATGCCTTCCTCCTCCAAAAAGCGCCGCAATTCGGGCAGATATTGCGTCAGGAAGGCCCGATAAGTGTCCGAGGTGGCCGGGGTGGTGGGGTCCCACAACAACCGCTCGTTTTGGCCCTGCCCCTCATAGATGCGAATGGCGTATTTCGCGCCCCATTGGGTGAAAAAGTGACACCATTCAAAGCGGCTCACCCCGGAGCGCTTCGCCAGGTCCACATAGCGTTTCACGTCCCGCCAATCAAAGGCATAGGTATCTGGGCCGGTGCATGTAACGTGCAAGAGCTGGCTGGGGCGCTTGACGCCATCCAGCGGCGGGGTAAACACCGGCACATACAGCGTATCCTGCCCGTGTTCCACTACGTCCCGCATATAGCGCGGGACAATTTGCCAGAAACGCTCGTCGAATAGCTCCGTCCGGTACCAGTCTATCAGCGCGTCGGTATAGAACCAGTGGGTAATGGCGAAATCGCGGCGCGGGGCCAGCGCCACATCATACAGGCGCACCTGCACATCATGGGCAATCTCGGCGCCCTTCTCCGGCAACAGCGTCACGCGGACGGTATGCGGGCCTGGCTCGGCCCCTGCCCCGGGCCGCACCGTCACCCAGAAGGCGTGCGTTTCGTTGGCGGGCAAAAAGAGCGTATCCTCATCGAACAACGGGTCGGGCACATAGCCGGGAATCTGGCCCAGCCCATCCACATCGGTCTGATCCGCCTCAACGGGCGTGTTCAGATGACGGACGGGCACATACCCCACCCGCCGCACGCGCGCGAACCAGCCCGCCGGGGCGTCCACGGCCAGCCGCACGCGCAGGCCCGGCTGGGCTTTCTGGCGCATAGCCACCTGAAAGCTGACTTGCTCGTTCAGGGCCGCGTCCAGGGACAACGGCCTCACCGCTTGCGCGGGCGTTGATGGGAAATGGCGCACCAGCGATGATGTAACCCAGGATTGCATGTTGGACCCCCATTCTGCTTGGATCAAGTTGAACTGTAATGGTCAAGAGCAGGTTGCACGATTGCGCCCCAAGAGGCGGTTTATCAAGATTTACCATTTAATTCGGTAACCCGACGTGCCATCTCGTAGGCAGTTGAAACTGCACCAACCAGTGCAATCGCCATGCATGGCGCGCCTGCCTTCGCAGGCTAGGGAGCCAGTCGCCGAAGGGCGACGCGCCAGCAAGCTGGCGAGGCAACGGTTGCCGCGATTTCAATCGCCCATCCTAATGGCTGTTACCGAACTATTTTGTTAAAACTCATCAACTGCCTACGATGGCGATGCTAGGCGAACCTATGCTTGTGTATCATCCCCTTGACCAACACAGGATCAAGTTACAACGATCTCTATTGCCCGGCGAACGAGTTACCTGGTCAACGGGTTCCCATAGGTGTCAACGGAAAAGAGCGTGCCCCAATCCTTGCGCGGACGGGCCTCTGGGGCCACTGCGGGCACGCCCAGGGGCGTACAGGCGACGACTTCCAGGTCCGCCGGAATCTGGCAGACCTCTTTGACCTTGGCGGGGTCAAACGCGCCGATCCAGCAAGTGCCATATCCCAGGCTGCGGGCGGCCAGCACGATATTCTGCAAGGTAATGCCAATATCCACCGGATACCATTTCTTGCTCACCTCGGGCAGACCAACGGCCACGAGGATATACGCCGCGTCGGCCATCCATATCTGCCCATTGCAAGCCTCGGCCACTCGCTGCCGCTGCTGCGGGTTGCCGATCACGATGATGTGCCACGGCTGTCGGTTGGCCGCGGTCGGCGCCTGCCGCCCAGCCTCCAAGATTTGCTGCAAATGCTCGGCGGGAATAGCATCCTGTTTGTACTTGCGTACGCTGCGCCGTTCAAAAATAGTTTGTAGTGTGTCCATGAGACCTCCTTATGTCTCGCTCCCTTACCAGGCTCCATGCGCGACAGGGGATATAGGACGATGATACCCAGCGAAACCCTCCCCTGTCAAGCCACCCTCGCCCAAAGGGTATGCTCGCTATAGGCAGTTGAAACTGCACCAACCGTTGCATCGCCATGCATGGCGCACCGCCCTACGGCGGCTGGGAAGCGAACCTGCGAAGGCAGGTTTCGCAACGGTTGGTGCAGTTTCAACTGCCTACGAGATGGCACGTCGGGTTACCGACCTAAATAGCCAACCTTCATCAACCGCCCGCTCTTGCATTTGCCGGGTCCGGCAATTGGGACTACCGGAAAGGCCATTGTGCGCGGGCGGGCGATCTGTTATGCTGTAGGTAGCCAAAAGTGCAACACTTTGCGCCCCAGATCGTATAGCTAGAGAGGAGGACGCCATGCTCTCCTGGTGGACAAGATTATCTTCGTTGAATCAGGGCTTTTTTGTGGCTGCCATCTTTTTCAGTACTATCTTCTTGTGGCAGTTTGTCTCGTCGTTCACCGCGCTGGCCGGGGATGCCATCGGCGGGGATGGAGATGCCGGTGACGCCAGCATGGATGGTGATGGCGACCTGGCGGATGCTGATTTGGATGGCGACGACGTGGGCGCCGCCGAGCAGGACGCGGGATTGGCTACTTTTCGCCTGCTCTCCATTCGCTCGCTGCTGGCCTTTGGCACGCTCTTTAGCTGGGCGGGCGCGCTCTATTTGCAGAACACCCCCTTTGCCACGCTGGCGCTGGTGCGCGCGCTGTTGTGGGGTCTGGCCGGAATGGTGGTGGTGGCCTTTTTCTTCTGGGCGCTGCCTCGCCTCACAGAGGAAGGCACGGCCCGGCTGGATACGGCCATCGGCCAGAACGCCCAGGTCTACCTGGACATCCCCGAAGACGGCGTGGGCCAGGTCAAGGTGCTGGTCGGCGGAATGGTGAGCTTTGTCAAGGCGCGCGCCAGTAATGGGCAGCGTCTTTCGGCAGGGACGGTTGTGCGGGTAGTCGGTACGTTGGATAACTCGGTATTGGTTGTGGAACCCATCGAATTCTAAAAAGGAGGAACTTATGCCCCCGGAGATCATCTTGGCATTTATTCTGGCGCTGATCGTCATTGCCATGTTCATGACCCTGGTCAGCCGCTACAAACGTTGTCCGTCCAACAAGATTCTGGTGATCTATGGTAAGACAGGCAAGGGCGTAGCGCGCACTATCCACGGTGGGGCGGCCTTTGTTTGGCCTCTGTTCCAAGATTACTCGTATCTGGACCTGGAGCCGTTCGTCGTACCCATTGAACTGACCAACGCCCTCTCGCGGGAGAACATCCGCGTATCTGTGCCGACTACCATTACCGCGGCCATTTCTACCGAGGAAGGGCTAATGCAGAACGCGGCGGTGCGCTTGCTGGGGTTGACCCAGGAGCAAATCAGGGATCAGGCGCAGGACATCATTCTCGGCCAGATGCGCGCCGTCATCGCCACCATGGCGATTGAAGAGATCAACCGCGACCGGCAGGCGTTCATGTCCAAGGTCAACGAGGCCGTTTCCACCGAATTGGAAAAAGTCGGCCTATCGGCCATCAACGTGAACATCCGCGACATTCAAGACGAGTCGGGCTATATCGTTGCCCTGGGCCGCAAGGCAGCCGCCGAAGCTGTCAACCAGGCTCAGGTGGATGTGGCCGAGCAAGAGCGGATCGGGCAGAGCGGTGTAGCCGAGCGTGAGCGCGACCGTCGGCGGGCAGTAGCCGCTGCGGAAGCCGCCGCTATTGTCGGCGAGAAAGAAGCAGAGCGTGACCGTCGGCGCGTAACCTCGCAGTATGATGCCGAAGCGGTGCAGGCGGAAAGCGAGAGCCAGGCCAAGCGGGCCAGCTATATGGCCCAGATGCAGGTAGCGGAACAGGAAGCCCGCCGGATGGCTGAGGAAGCCGCGCGCATGGCAGACGGCGCTATTCGGGCGGCGGAGGAACGGGCACAGCGCGACGCAGAACTGGCGCGGGCCGAGCGCGAGCAGGCCCGGTTGCAGGCCGAAGTTGTCGTGCCAGCCAACGCCCAGCGCGATAGCCTCCTGATCGAGGCGGAAGCCGAGCGGCAGCGCCGGATCAAGCTGGCCCAGGGTGAAGCCGAAGCTATTTTGATGCGGATGCAGGCCGAGGCGCAAGGCTCGCAGGCCATTCTGGAGGCCAAGGCCAAGGGGTACGAGGAACTGGTGAAGGCGTGTGGCGACCCGGCGGCAGCGTCGGCCTTCCTGATGATCGAAAAGCTGCTGGAAGTGGCGGGCGTGCAGGCCGAAGCCATCAAGAACCTGCCTCTGGAAAAGATCGTGGTTTGGGACAGCGGCGACAGCCAGGGCGGCCTGAGCAACCTGGGCAAGCGGCTGATGGGCGTGGTCCCTCCCATGCACGAGCTTGCCAGGCTTACCGGCCTGGAACTGCCCGACTTTTTGGGCAAGCTCCAGCAGGCTGATGGGCGCAAGGTGGAAGCCACAATCGTCGCCGATGGCGGAGATCTGGACGCTACAACTGGCGTCGTCGAGCCAGCCCCAGAGGACGACGCACCTGACGCCTAGAGTTGCTAACGACCATCAGGGACCTCTGAGCGAGGTCCCTGATGCTTTTTGTGGCACAAATAGACTGGACTCTTTTGGCCGAGGGGCAACCTTGGGCTATCATCCATCATATGACTAGAACTCGACTCCTCATCCGCTATATGTTCTGGGGGCTATTGGTGGCAGCCGCCGTATGGACCGGGGTGCTGGCAGGCCACCTGGTTCCCATAGACTTGAGGCGTGAAGCCCTCTTGCTTTGCCTGGTGATCGTCGTGGGCCTGCTGAACATGAGCAACGTCATCAACCGGGTCATGACGCGCATTGAGGACCGGCTATGGTTCGCCCGGCATGGTGACAGGCTGGAGCGGCTGATTGAAGCCCTGGCCGTGGTTCACGATCAGGCCACTTTGCAGACCTTGCTGGCCCATCGCCTGCCTCAGATCATGGGCATATCCTCCGTGGGCCTGTATCTACGCACCACTGGCAGCGATCTGGCCCTGGTCGAATCCGTGGGCCTGGACTCTGCGTCCCCCATTCCCCACAGCCTGCCGCTGGACGGCCAATTGGCGGCCTATCTGACGGGCCGCCGCGACTTATTGCCCCACTCGGCCCTGCAATGCGCGCTGGCTGACGCGAGCCTGACGGCGGAAGAACGGGCGTGGGTGGCACAGGAGAATGGCTATTCGTGGCTGCCCTTGAACTCGCGGGACGCGCTGCAAGGGGTGCTGGTGATGGGGCGCAGGCCGGGCCGCCGCCCCTTTACCAATGAGGAACGGCACTTTATGCAGGTGTTGGCCCATCAGGCCGGGATTACCGCTCAGACCACCCAACTGACAGCCGAGGTGCGCGAGCGGCACAAGGAACTGGCCGCGATCAAGCAAAAGCTGCTGGACGCAGGGGAGCAGGAGCGGCGGCGGCTGGCCCGCGATCTGCATGATGGCGCTGTCCAGCACTTGCTCGGCATCAGCTACCAACTGGCCCTGCTGCCCCAGACATCCCCGCAGGGAATAGACCCGCAGACGCTCAAGCTCATTCGCCAGGAGATTCTGGACGTCGTTTCGCAACTGCGGGCACACATCGGGGAACTGCGCCCCGCCGGGCTGGAGGAGGTGGGGCTGGCCGCCACGCTGACCGGCTATGTGGCCCGTCTGCAACACAACCTGGAAGAGCGCGGCCCAGAGATCAGCCTGGACATAGACCCCGACCTGCCGACGCTCTCCGCCAATGTGGCCCTGTGTCTGTTCCGCGTGGCCCAGGAGGGGCTGCGTAACGCGCTGCGCCACGCCGAGGCGGCCCATATCGCCGCGCGCCTGTGGGCAGAGCAAGATCATGTGTTGCTCACGGTGCGCGATGATGGGAAGGGCTTTCAAGCGCCCGCTCGCCTGAGCGAACTGGGCGCGGAAAACCACTTTGGGCTGATTGATATGTCCGAGCGAGTGGCCCAGGTGGGCGGATCGTTTGCCATCCAGTCTGCGCCCGGTCAGGGCACGACCTTGACGATTCGCGTTCCCATCCAAAGAGAAGGAAAAGACAGTGACCCAACCGACCCGGATCGTAATCGCTGACGACCATCCCCTGGTGCGTATGGGGATCGGCGCAACTCTGAGCGCGCAAAAAGACCTGCAACTGGTGGGCGAAGCCGTAGACGCCCACGAGGTGCGCGAGTTGTGCTTGCGTCTGCAGCCCGATGTGCTGCTGCTGGACTTGAGCATGCCCGGCCCAGCCCCTACGGACACCGTAACCTACCTGCGCGAGCACTGTCCTGCCACCAAAGTGGTTGTACTCACCGCCTATGACGATGAGGCGTATGTGCGGGGGTTGTTGGCGGTGGGCGTGCGGGGGTATATCCTGAAGGACGAAATGCCCGAAACGGTAGTGCGGGCCGTGCAGGCGGTGGTGCGGGGCGATTCGTGGTTCAGCGTGTCCCTGCTGAAAAAGCTGGCCCGCCGGGGCACGCTCGACGGCCAGCAGACCACGGGCATCGAGCTATCAGACCGCGAGTTACGCATCCTGCAACTGGCTGTCTGGGGCCGGACAGACCGGGAAATCGGCGAGGAAGTGTACCTCTCCGAGCGGGGCGTGCGCTATCACCTGGGGCGCATCTATGACAAGCTGGGCGTAACCAGCCGGGTTGAAGCGGTGGCCCAGGCGGTGCAATTGGGCCTGGCCGACGCCCAAGAGCGGCGCGAGTGATAGCGCCGATATCCGGCGGTTGATGAAGATTAACTATTCAGTTCGGTAATCCGACATGCCATCTCGTAGGCAGTTGAAACTGCACCAATCAGTGCAATCGCCATGCATGGCGCGCCTGCCTTCGCAGGTTCGCTTCCCAGCCGCCGAAGG
>JAAYXX010000183.1 GCA_012515695.1 Chloroflexota bacterium | reverse complement strand
CGCGATGATAGCGTCACCGAAATCCTGGTGAACGGCCCCGATCAGGTATTCGTCGAGCGCAACGGCCTGCTCAAAGAGAGCGACGTCCGCTTTCGCGATAACGCCGAACTCATGCGGATCATTGACCGGATTGTCGCCCCTCTGGGCCGCCGCGTGGACGAAACCAGCCCGATGGTAGACGCCCGTCTCCCCGATGGCTCCCGCGTCAATATCATCATCCCGCCGCTGGCCCTCAACGGCCCCTGCATGAGCATCCGCAAGTTCGCCAAGGCGGTCTACTCTGTCGAGGATTCGCTCCGCTATGACACCCTCAGCCGGGATATGGCCGATTTCTTGCGGGCCTGCGTGCTGGGGCGGCTCAACTGCGTCATTTCGGGCGGCACGTCCAGCGGCAAGACGACCATGTTGAACGTGCTGTCTACCTTTATCCCCTCGCACGAGCGCATCATCACCATCGAGGACGCCGCCGAATTGCACCTCAACCAGCGCCATGTCGTTCGCCTGGAAGCGCGCCCGCCCAACATCGAGGGGCGTGGACAAATTTCTATCCGCCACCTGGTGATCAACGCCTTGCGTATGCGTCCCGACCGCATCATCGTGGGCGAGGTGCGCGGCGCAGAGGCATTGGATATGTTGCAGGCCATGAACACCGGCCACGATGGCTCTCTGACCACTGCCCACTCGAACGGGCCACGCGATACCCTGCGCCGCGTGGAAACGATGGTGCTGACGGCGGGGACAGATATGCCTCTGCGGGCCATCCGCGAGCAAATCGCCTCCGCCTTTGACCTCATCATCCACCTGGAGCGCCTCGTGGATGGCAGCCGCAAGGTAGTCGCCATCTCGGAGGTACAGGGGATGGAGGGCGACGTCATCGTCATGCAGGACATTTTCCGCTATGAGCAGACGGGCATCAAGGACGGCAAGGTAGAGGGCCAGTTTGTCGCCACCGGCATCCGCCCCAAGGTGCTGGACAAAATCCAGGTGGGAGGGATCAACCTTTCCCCGACGATGTTTGTGCCCACCCAGCGCCGAATGCCCCGGCGTTAAGCCTCCCCTCTTCAGCCGCTTGCGAGGCGCCTCCTTTCTGCGTAAGATGATGACGAGCTACAAGCAGAGGAGGCGCCATGATCCAACTGGTCCCCATGAGCGAGGATGAGTTTCCCGCGTGGCTCGACTTGCGCGTGACGCTGGACGCGCAATACAAAGTCGAGTCCGAGGGGTATAGCCCCCAAGAGGCTGAGGAACTGGTCAGGGAGGAGTACGCCGAACTGCTGCCAGAGGGAGTAGCCACCCCCCGGCAACATCTCTACCATATCGTGGATCAGGCGACAGGTTGCCAGGTGGGGGCCATCTGGTTCGACATCGCGCCGCATATTCACCGCGCCTTTGTGATGGATTTCCTTATTTACCAGCCGTTTCGTCGTCGGGGCTATGGCACGCAGGCATTGCTCGCGCTGGAAGACCTCGTGCGCGAGCGGGGCTATTACGCGATTGGGCTGCACGTGTTGGGCGACAACACCCCCGCCCGGCGGCTGTACGACAAGATGGGCTATGTGCAGACCAACCTGTACGCGGCACTCACCTTTAACGGCGACTCGCCAAATGGCGCCTCACCCAACGCGGGCCGCACGGTAGAGTTGCTTCCCATGCAGGCCGAGCAGTTCCAGACCTATTGCACCAGCCTGGCCGAGGCGCTGGCCCGCGAGCAGGTGCGCGCCGGGCACTGGGGAGCGGGCTATGCCATGCAAATGGCCCGCCAGGAATACGCCGGGCGGCTCCCCAAAGGACACCAGACCCCCGATGAACTCCTGTTCACCATCGCCGACCCCGCCCTATCCTCTCCAGTCGGCGCGCTCTGGGTCACCCGGCGCGAGTTTGGCGGCCCCACCCCCAAGGCTATCGTGCAGGACTTGCGAATCTACCCCTCGCGAGGCCGCAAAGCCTACCAAATCGCCGCCATTCACGCCCTGGAGGACTATGCCCAAAAGCTGCAATTGGGCGGGGTGGTGTTTCACCTGTTCTCGAACGAGCCGCTGGCCCGGCTGGTGGTGGACAAGCTCGGCTATCATGTAACCAACGTGTTCATGACCAAGACACTGGAATAATCAAAGGAGACTCGCATGATTACCGGAATCGCACACGTCTGCTTTCGCGTCGCTGACCTGGAACGCTCCATTAGCTTTTATGTAGACCAGCTCGGCCTTACCCCCGCGTTCGAGTTTCGCCGCGACGACGGGACCAAGTTCGGGCAGTACATCCACGCCGGTGGGCGCAATTTCATCGAGCTATTCGTCGGCGAGATCGAGCCGCCCAGCAAAGGCCAATCGTACGGCCACATCTGCCTGGAAGTGGACGATATGGAGGCGACAGTGGCCGCCCTGCGCGAGCGCGGTGTCGAGGTTACAGACATTGTGGTGGGCAGCGACCACAGCGCCCAGGCGTGGCTGGCCGACCCCGACGGCAACCGCATCGAGTTGCACGCCTACAACCCACAGAGCAAACAGACGCCTTACTTGAAATAGCGCTCACCCAGGCCACCAACCAGCACAACATGGGGCAGGCCAGCCTTCGAGGTGGGGCGCGGGGTGCTTGTCAGTCACGCGGGGCTGCGCTATACTGCCCGGTATAGGCTGGTCGCGCCGCCTGTTCTCCGGGCGGCGCATAGCATTCGGGTCCACGACAGAAGGAATGCACATGTCCAAAGGCTGGCAAGTCCGTTGGTACATTTTGTTCGCCCTGGTTCCCCTTGTCCTGCTGGTAAATGGCGTCCTGGCCGCAGTAGCCGGTATAGACTGGGCCGCCCTGGGACAGGCCCTCGCTCTGCTCCTGTTCCTGGGCGGGGTGTTCCTGCTGTACCGCGATTCGCGCCGCGAACTCGAACAGCAACAGGTGATCCTGCGAGTCAGCGAGGGGCTGCTCGCCAGGCTGGAACTGGGCGAACTGCTGGACTATATCGTAGACGCAATCCTGCAATGGGTGCCCCTGGCCAACAAGTGCGTCATCCATCTGCTCGACGAACAGGGGCGTCGCCTCTACCCGCGCTATTCATCGCAGCCCGACTGGCAGCGCATCCTCGGCATGCCCGCCAACAAAGGGATCGCCGGGCAGGCGCTACAAGAGCTACGCACGCAAGTAGTAGACGACGTACGCAAATCTCCCGAGTTCCTGCCCCTGCAATCTAGCTCGGAACTGCGCTCCTTGATGGTGGCCCCCCTGCACGCTCAGGGCAAGCCCCTGGGAACCATCAGCCTGAACAGCAGCGCCCCTCGCGCCTTTACAGAGCGAGACCGCGCCCTGGTGAGTATGCTGGCCGCTCAGGCGTCAGCCGCCATCGTCCAGAGCCAGCTATACAGCGCAGCCCTGCGCGAGACGTACCACGTCGAAACCATCCTGAACAATCTGGCCGACGGCGTAGTCTTTCTCGATGCGCGCAACCGCATCCTGCGCCACAACCTGGCATTTGTGCAACTGCTCCATCTCGACCAGCAGGATTTGTTGGGCCGCCGCATAGATGCCCACAGCCCGGATATGGCCCTGCGTCGCCTGGCCTTGCTGATAGCGCAGGATTCTCAGCACCAGGAAGCGCAACAAACGGGCATGCCGCAGCAGTCCCAAGGGGGAAACACCATCCCCGCCTCTTACGAGCGGCGGCTGGAACTCGCCGGGCCAGCGCGCACCCTGTTGGACGTGTACGTCTCGCCAGTCAAAGACCCAGACAGGCAGTGGGGCAGGGTTATCATCCTGCGCGACAGGACGCAAGACTTGAGCCAGAAGCAGACCCTATCCGAGTTGATCCAGGCGGCTGCCCGCGAGTTGAGCGTTCCGGCCACTACCGTGCGCGGCTATGCCACCCTGATGGAGAACAGCCCTGCAACGAACGAGCAAGAGGCGCAACGCTGGGCGAGAGCCATCGGCAAACACAGCACCCGCATGGCCCGCCTGAGCGAAGACCTGGCAGACCTGGCGGCTGTCAATGGCGCGGGACTGCCCATCCTCACCGAGCCGGTGAACCTGAACGAGTTGCTGACCGACGTGGTAGACGAACTGGCCCCTCTCGCCGCGCAAAACGGCCTCTCCATTCACGTGCAGTGCCCGCCCAACCTGCCGCCCATCCCGCTGGACCATGACCGGCTGCGCCGCGTGTTCCTGCACCTGCTAGAGAACTCGATCCAGCGCACTAGCGCCACCAATCCCGACAACGGGAGCGCGATCACTGTGCAGGTCGAGGCCACGCTGGAGGAACTGACCGTCACCATTGCCGACGACGGCGCCCCCCTGTCAGACCAGGCCCGCGCGTGGCTGTTCGGCAACAGCTATCTACTGGATGGCGCCGACGAGAGCAGCCCCAGCGCCTCCCACGACACTACAGAGGTTGGCCTGGGGCTGTACATCAGCCGCAAAATCATCGAGGCGCATCTCGGCCATTTGTGGATACCGGAACATGACCGGAATAAGTTCCAGTTCATCGTGCCGGTGCAGTGGTCCACCGAAGAGAGCAACGAACCCGCAATCACTAGCGCCCCATAGCCACGGGCAGACGATGCGCCTGCCGCTCCACCAGCCGCTGGTATACCGCTTCATACCCGTCAAAGGTATAGCGTTCCCGGTGCTGCTCAACGATACGCCTGCCCTCTTGTCCCATCCGGCGGGCCATTTCCCGGTCCGACAGAATGCGATACATCGCCGTGCCCACCGCCTCTACATCCCCCGGCGGAACCAGCAGGCCGTTGACCTGGTGCTTGACGATTTCCGGCAGCGCCATCGCGTCCGCCGCCACTACTGGCAGCGCCGTGCACATGGCCTGTAACGTCGGCAGGCTTTGCACTTCGCAGGTCGAGACTATCGAGAACAGGTCTACCGCCCGGTAGAGCGCGGGCATATCCTCTTCGGGCACAAACCCCAAAAAGTGAACCTGCTGCTCCAGTCCCAACTCTTGCACGATCGCTTCCAGCCGTGGGCGATCATCGCCCCGCCCCACCAACAGCAGGTGCGCGCCCAGCGAAGCCACGCGGGGCATGGCCCGAATGAGGACATCTATCTCTTTGTCGCGCATCAGGCGACTGACGAACAAAATGCGCGGGCCAGGGGGCAGGTGATACTTGTTCTCGACGTCCGGGTCGCTGCCATTCTGGGCACAGTAGCGCACCGTATCCACACCATTGGAAACGATGGTCGTGGGAGCCGTCATGCCCAGCTTTCGGAAAAAGTCCAGGTGGGCCTGGGTGGCAAATACCACGTGGTCACACCGATTGAGGAACCAGACGGAATAGTTTCTGACCACCGATTCCACCGGATGGCGCAACCCGTTCTCTCCCAAATACCAGCCAGCAAAGCGCGGCACAAAGTGGCAACTGGCTAACAGGGGCAGCCCATACCGCCGCGCCAGTCCCCGAAATCGCAGCGCCAGCACGGCCACCTCGTGCACATGCAGCACGTCCGGCTGGAACTCGTCAACAAGCGCGTCCAGTTCGGCGCGGGTGGCCGTGGGGATAGGACCTTCTTTCCAATAGGGGTTCTTCCAGGAATGGACGCGCACCAGGCGCACGCCCTGGTCCGTGGCCTCGTAGGGTTCCTGGCGATCGCTGGCGGTTACGACGGTGACGGCGTGGCCTTTTTGCAGCATCGCCCGCGCCAGCTTTTGCACGACCAACGTGACCCCGCTGATAGTGGGGGGATAGCCGTGACTTGCCATGAGTATGCGCATGATGGACTCCTGCCCACATATGTGATATGCGCGCCGCTTCCACCGTGGGCGCGGTGGGGGGGCGTGTGTGCAGTAGGGACAGCACAACAGATGACGCTATCAAGCCCTTTGGTTCGTGTCAATCGCGAGTTCATGATGGCAGCGCGTAGCCGTTCCATTGAACGATTGCCGGGCTACCTCATTCGCGGTAAAATGCCAACTATACAGATCGCCATCTCTGGGAGGATATTCACCATGACCACGCCCAATATTCCCGACTATCGCCAGATGGACCTGGCTATCTTTCGCGGGGAGGACCCTGGACGGGTGCTCTGGCAGCCCCGGCTAGAGTTCTGGTATGCCGTGAACAAAAAGCGCGGCACGCTGCCGGAACCCTTGCAAAATGCCGACATCCTCGACGTATACGACTATTGCCACGCCTCCGTGCGCTACTTTGGCAGCGGCCTCGGCGTGCGCTACAAGAACGTTTCCATTACCAGTACGTGGGAAGATGATAAAAGGTTGCGTCAGACCTGGGAAACGCCCATAGGAAAGCTCACGCAAGTAGTACACCACGATGAGTGGAATCTTTCCGCCCACCTGACCGAGTACAAGCTCAAGACGGCAGACGATTTTCGCATCATGGAGTACATCATGGAAGATGAGGAATGGTACTGGGACCAGGAGGCGTACGAGCGCGATTTGCAGCGCATCGGCCTGCGTGGCTATCCACAGTTCTTCTTCCGGCGCTCTCCCGTGCAAGGGCTGTTCATCGAGAATATGGGGTTCGAGCGCACCGTGTTCATGTTGTACGATCAGCCCGATGTGATCCAGCATTATGTCGAGGTCCAAACTGAGGCCGACAACGCGCTATACGACCTCCTGTGTCGCTGCCCGGTGCAGGTGCTCAACCTGGGCGAAAACATCGACGCGCATATGGACCCGCCCGCCATCTGGCTCAACCATCTGGTGCCCTACTATCGCAAGCGCGTCACGCAACTGCGCGAGGCGGGCAAATTCGTCCATATCCATATTGACGGCGCGATGAAGCCCCTGCTCCCCTACCTGCACGAGGTGCCCTGGACCGGCATCGAGGCGGCCACGCCCATCCCGCAGGGGGATGTGACCATCGAGGAGATGAAACAAGGGCTGGGCGACCTGGTGCTGCTGGACGGCATCCCCGCGCTGTTCTTCCTGCAGAGCTTCCCGGAGCAAATGTTGGTAGACTGCGTCAAGCGCCTGGTAGAGCTATTCTATCCGCGGCTGGTGCTGGGCATCTCGGACGAAATCCCGCCCGACGGCGACATCGAGCGCGTCCGCATGGTGGGGGAGTTGGTGCAGGAATTGGTGTGAGGCAGATAGCAAAACACCCCCTGGATCACCACATCTGGTGGTCGGGGGGTGTCGCCCAAAGGGGTGCTCTTATCTGGCTCCTCGGGCTGGATTCGAACCAACAACCAACCGGTTAACAGCCGGTCGCTCTACCGTTGAGCTACCGAGGATCGTTTTCGCAATCAACAACGGGTATTATATCCTGTTTTCCGCAATCGTCAAATCGCCATGGCAAAGGATGTTGCGCTGTAAACGCAAAGGGAGGCAGTCGTAGCT